>JAYEKR010000198.1:0-2489 GCA_034661115.1 Thermodesulfobacteriota bacterium
TCAAGGATTTGCCTGTCTTTTGTCAGACGAAGGGTGTCGATAACCGATGTTGTTTCATTTAACTCATTATCCATGAGGTTGTTCAGGGAGTTCAGGATGTCCACGAAGGAGTCCCCTGTATCAATAGAGCGGTAATGACCTGCATCCTCTATCCGGTCATCCAGAAAAGAGACATAGACTCGTACCTGTTTGTCCAGGCAATCGATCTGATCGATATAATCCAGCCTTGAAAACGCATCCTTTGACAGAGCAAGGGCAAGGATTTTTGGATTAATAAAGTTTTTCTTAAACTTGTCCACATAGGCGGTTTTTATTCCGAGAAGAAGCCGGTCTTTCTCCTGTGTTCCGAAGGGCCTGTCTTTTGTCTCAATGAATTGCAGATGAAACTGGGTCGGCAGGTAGATAAAGGTCTTTTTTTCTTTTTCCATCCTTTCTATCTCCGCGGTTATCTCTACGGGAATAAAGGGTTTCACAAAGCAATATGACCTGGGGTTTTCCATAAAGGCCTGCCTGTGTTCCGGGTCTTCGATGCCCTTGGATGCCTTTTCCAGGATATCCGGGGCAATAAGGTCATGCATATCAAAGGCAGATCCGTCCGGGTAGAGATGCTTGTCAATCCCTGAAAAAGAAAGTTTTACCATCTCTTCGGTAATGGCCCTTGATCCGGAATAGGCATACACCCCGGCACATATCACAGATATGGCGACAATAAACACGATAAGCCCCTTTTTTTTCCAGAGCACACCCATGAGTTCATAGAGGTCTATCTCGTCTTCATAATAATCTCTTCCCTGGTTGTTTTCTTCCATCAAGCATTCCCCTTTTGTTGCGTATTCTGCAATAATAATCCATCTGTGCAAGATTCCCTTTGGATCTGCATGGAATAATTATAAATCAGTATATCATATGGTCAATGTCTTGTTAATCCATAATGTTCATCAGGGGAAAGGAGGTGACCCGGTTTTCCTGTCCTTTGCCCGGGAGCGCAGCTCATGCGTGTTTATTATTTGTCCAGTTTCTTTCCTGGTAACCATTCACGGAACGTTGAACGTGGAAATTGGAAGTTTGGCCTTTATGCTTTTGTACTGTTGACGAACGCATTCAACTTTGGCCCGAGTTTTTCAACCTCGTAAACTCGTTTCATTTCTCCCCAATTTCTAATTTCCAATTTCAAGCCGTGAACGGCTATCTTTCCTGCAGGTCTTATGGTGTATCTGCGCCTTTGATTATGGCCTCGGCAAACAGGAGGTCTTCTTTGATGGTGATTTTTATATTGAAGGAGTCACCCATTACAAGCCTTACACCCCTTCCTTTGGTCTCGATAAGACCGCTATCGTCGGTCTGGTGTGTGGATGCATGGTTATGGGCCGCTGTGATACGGTTCGTTAAAAAGGCCTGTGGGGTCTGTATCCGGTACAGTTTGTCCCTGGAAAGGGTTCTGGTAATTGTGTGATTTGTGGCCTCTTTTATGGTGTCTGTGATCCTGATGCCCGGGATGCAGCCGTCAAACCCCTGAAGACCCTGGATAACGCGGGAGATGAGCCCCGGGGAGACAAGTGGTCTGACCCCGTCATGTATAAGGACGATCTCTGAGTTCTTTGCCAGCCTTAAACCGTTACCCACCGATTCCTGACGGGAGTCTCCACCGGGTGTAATTTGCAGCTGGGTGGATATACCTTTGAGGCATTTTCTGGTACGAGAGAGATCCTCCCGGGGTACAACCACAATGACATGATCTATTTCCGGGTGCTGGTCAAATGCCATTACCGTTCTCTTGAGTATGGGGATCCCCATGAGGTCAAGGAACTGTTTTTTTTGTCCAAAACGTATACCGGAGCCTCCGGCCGTGATGATGGCACAGGGGGACATTATTTATGAGGGGTTGCGAAGATCATGCGGCCTGCCGGGGTTTGAAGGATAGATGTGACCTCTACGTGGATGGTCTTGTTGATATTGTATCTTGCATCTTCAACGACCACCATGGTTCCGTCATCCAGGTATGCGACACCCTGTTGTCTTTCCTTTCCCTGCCTTGAGATGGTGACGTGGATGCATTCTCCTGGAAGGACTGAGGGCTTGATTGCCTCTGAAAGCTGGTTGACGTTCAGGGCAACAATACCCTGTATTTGAGCGACCTTGTTGAGGTTGAAGTCAGTGGTGAGGATCGGTGCGTCCATTTCTTTGGCAAGGGCAATGAGCTTGGAATCCACCTCTGCGATTCGGGGAAAGTCCTGGTGCGTAATATCGATGGTTACTGAGGGGTTTTTCTTGAGCCTGTTCAGGATATCAAGGCCCCTGCGTCCCCGTATGCGTTTGAGGCTGTCTTCTGAATCTGCGATGTGCTGGAGTTCATTGAGGATGAAAAAGGGGACGATCAGGTCGCCCTCTATAAAACCCGCATCGCAGATATCAGAAATTCTTCCGTCGATGATCACGCTTGTATCAAGGATCTTTTTTCTGTCTTTGTCACCCGGGGTGGGTTTTTTGTG
>JAYEKR010000199.1:0-12288 GCA_034661115.1 Thermodesulfobacteriota bacterium
GATCCCCATTCCTTTGACTACCCCTATATCCGGGATGCGCTGAAGGACAAGGGGATTTTAAGCATGTTGTTTGAGATGGAAGATGATCTGCCCTCAGAGGGACAGCTGATGACACGGTTTGAAACCTTTATGGAGATAATATAAGGAGTTTTCTATGACAGAAGAAAACAAGGAAAACAGAAAGATCCGAGGCGCAAAACGCATGCGCGATATTATGACGGAATATTATATAGGCGCCAAGTCCGCGGAAAAAGAGGGCAAACTGGTTGCCTGGATTACCAGCGGCGGTCCTGTGGAGCCCCTTATTGCCATGGATGTGATACCTGTGTACCCGGAAAATTATGGGGCCATGATAGGGGCATCTCACATGGGTACGGATCTCTGCCAGAAGGCCGAAGATATGGGCTACAGTACGGATCTATGTTCCTATGCAAGGGTGGATATCGCATGTGCGCTTGAAAACGGAGGGCCCATCGGCGGCCTGCCCAGGCCGGATATGCTGGTGTGCTGCAACAATATCTGCGGGACAGTACTCAAGTGGTATGAGATACAGGCACGATATTTCAATGTGCCCCTGTTCATTTTTGATACCCCGTTCTGCCACACGGAATATTCAAAAGAGGTCAAAGGATATGTGGAGACCCAGATAAAGGAATATATCGAGTTTCTTGAAGGGGTCTGCAAAAAGAAATTTGACTATGACCGGGCAGACGAGGTGGGGAGGCTTTCCTATGAGGGGCAGGCCCTCTGGAAGGCAGTACTTGATACCTCAGCCCATGTGCCTGCGCCTATGAACACATTTGATGCCTTTTTTTTCCTTGCCCTTATTGTAACCCTGAGAGGGACACAGATTGCGGTTGATTTTTACAGAGAACTCTTGGATGAGATGACAGAACGCATTGCCCTGGGCATCGGTTCTATCCCCAACGAAAAATACCGTCTGTTGTGGGACAATCTGCCTGTCTGGTATGAGATGCGATGGCTTTCGAAGAAGTTTGAGGAGCACGATGCATGCCTTGTGGCCGACACCTATGCCGCTGCCTGGACAGACAGCATGAAGTATATCGACCAGTCGAATTTTCTGGGTTCCATGGCCGAGGGCTATACGCGGATATGGCTTAATATCGGGGTCGACCAGATGGCGGAGGCCATGATAGAAAAGATCGACCGGTACAAGGCGGATGGTTTTGTCATGCATTCAAACCGGAGCTGCAAGCCCTATTCCTTTGGTCAGTATGATATCCAGCGTATTATCCAGAAGAAGAGGGATATCCCCTTTATGATGATAGAATCCCACATGGTGGATGAAAGAAGCTTTTCAGAATCTCAGGCTGAGACCCGGATTGATGCCTTTATGGAGATTATCAAACACAGGAAAGGCGATTAGGTCCAGGGATGGGATATGGGAGAGAATATGGGAGAGAATATGGAAATGATCCAGTATGGTCTTAAGGCAAAGGTCTTTGTTGTAACCGGATCAAGCAGGGGTATCGGCCTGGAGATTGCAAAAGAGCTTCTCTCTCAGGGTGCAAAGGTTGTAATAAGCGCCAGGAAGTCCCAGGGGCTTGATGATGCGGTCGCCGAGCTTGGGGGAGGTAACAATCTTCTGGCCGTTAATGCCCATGTGGCAAAGAGCGAAGAGGTGGATCGGCTTTTTGCAGCAGCAGTGGAGAAGTTCGCGCGCGTGGATGTGCTTATAAACAATGTGGGTATGAACCTGATAACCCCGTCGGTTGTACAGGCAGGGGAGGATCTTTGGCAGAAGATTATGGATACAAATCTGAATGGGGCCTTTTTATGCTCAAGGGCGGCCGCAAAGATCATGACAGAGCAGCGCTCAGGCCGTATTGTGTCGATATCTTCGATCGCAGGCACAAAGGCATCACCCGGCATGGGTATATACGGGGTTGCAAAGGCCGGTATCGAGATGCTCACCAGGGTACTTGCCGCGGAGCTGGCCCCGTATGTCACAGTCAATGCCGTGGCGCCTGGCATGGTACGCACAGAGTTCAGCCGGCCATTCTGGTCCAACCAGGATATCTATGACGAGATCATACGGACTATCCCGGCCAAGAGGATAGCCGAACCCATGGATGTGGTGCATCCCGTACTCTTTCTTTCATCTGATGCGGCAGGGTTTATTACAGGACAGACCCTTGTTGTGGACGGAGGGGCCACAGTGGTGTAGTCCTTTTGTCCCGATGCAGCACAGGAGGTAGATTCTCAATAATCTCGGGCAACCTTGAATGTTTGGTACCACAATTATTGATGTTATTCCCGTCTGCTAAGTGCGTCGCACGCAGACAGGCGAATGCGGGAATGACGAGAAAAGTGCGGGGATGACTGTTTATTGCCAGAACTTATTGAGGGTTTATCACAGGATATTCAACAACAGGGGGAATAATGTTAAGTGCAGGTGTTGATATAGGCTCCATTACTGCCAAGGCAGTGGTCATGGATGACAAAGAGATCATTGGTTCAAGGGTTATCTCCACCGGGTACAATGCCAGGAAGGCAGGTGAGGAGGTTTTTAATGGGTTGCTGGAAGAACTCTCCCTTGGCCTCTCAGATATAGAGCATGTTATATCCACGGGTTATGGCCGTAACAGCGTGGAGTTTGCCCACAAGGCCGTAACCGAGATCCTTTGCCATGGTGCAGGCGCCCATTTTCTCAATCCCGGAATAAGGACCATCATAGATGTGGGTGGGCAGGATAGTAAGGCCTTAGTGGTGGGGGCCGATGGCATGGTCAGGGATTTCGCGATGAATGACAAGTGCGCCGCCGGGACAGGCAGATTCCTGGAGGTCATGGCCGGTGCACTGGGTGCGGATCTCAATGATTTTGGCGCCATATCCATGAGCGCGGACAAGCCAGCCAAGATAAGCAGTATATGCACGGTCTTTGCCGAGTCAGAGGTCATATCCCTGATCTCAAAGGGAGAGTTAAGGGAGAATATTATTGCCGGGATACATGTCTCGGTTGCCTCACGCATTGTATCCCTTGCAAAAAAGGTGGGTGTTATCCAGCCTGTGATGATGACAGGAGGGGTCGCGCATAATATAGGTGTGGTGAGTGCCCTGAAAGACAAGCTGGGCGTTGATATCGAGGTGAGCCGGTCTGCGCAGACAAACGGCGCCATAGGTGCGGCCATACTTGCCTCAAGGATCTAGTTGACAGATGGCCGGTTCAGTGAAAAGAAGGACCCAATATGACAAAAGAGATAAATACAATGAAACGGAT
The DNA here is from genome assembly GCA_034661115.1 of Thermodesulfobacteriota bacterium. GTDB lineage: Bacteria > Desulfobacterota > Desulfomonilia > UBA1062 > UBA1062 > JAYEKR01. The sequence goes on from JAYEKR010000199.1 coordinate 3,242, forward strand.
CGCCCTTATTGCCCATGACGGCAAAAAGGCGGAAATGGTGGCCTTTGTAAAGGATCATAAGGTCTTGCTTGATGATATTGCAATTGTAACTACCGGTACTACCGGTATGCACGTGGAACGTTCCGGCCTCAAGGTGGAAAGAAAGCTTTCCGGGCCTTTGGGGGGCGATGCGCAGATCGCCTCTGATGTCTCCTCCGGACGCATTGATGGAGTGATCTTTTTGCGGGATCCCCTGGGAAAACACCCACATGATCCGGATATATCCATGCTTTTGAGGATATGCGATGTGCATAATGTGCCCCTGGCCACAAATCTGGCCTCGGCCGAGCTTATCATCAAAGGTCTTTCCCTCGCGGATTAGGTCTTTAATCGGCCACAATCTAAGGGTGCTGAGTCAAAATCCTTTTTATCCACAGATTGCATAAACAAGGGCAAAGGGTAGGGTGATGCTTTTCAGTGAACAGTGAACCTGTCTTTTTTCTATAAACCCGCATGAGCGGTGCGCTCACAACGAAAAATGAAACCCCATGTCGTCCTATCGCGTCATCCCCGCCTGCTAAGTGCGTCGCACGCAGACAGGCCTACCTGTGCGTCGCACGCAGACAGGCGAAGGCGGGAATGACGGGAGGGGAACGGGAATGACTGTGTTGTGAACCTGTCTTTTTTATATAAACCGAACGGGCCTGAACCCGTCCGGTTTACTGATCAGTCTTCGGGATACATCTCTTGAATTTCTTTGGCGTACTTGGCGTTGATAACCTTGCGTTTGAGCTTCAGTGTCGGGGTCATTTCGTCTGTCTCCTGGGACCATTCGGTTTCCAGGAGGCTAAATTTGCGTATCTGTTCAACCCGGGCAAAGTCCTGCATATAGGTATTGATCTGTTCTTCAAACAGGTGTTTCACCTCTTCATTCTGGAGAAGTTTTGCATGGTTGTCAAAGGAGATGTTGTTTTCGCCTGCCCATTTTTCCAGTTGTTCAAAGGACGGGACTATCAGGGCGGAGAGGTATTTGCGGTTGTCCCCGATAATCGCCAGTTGTTCGATGAAACTGGATGCCTTGAGCGCGTTTTCAATATTTTGAGGGGATATATTTTTGCCACCTGATGTGACGATCAGTTCCTTGAGTCGGCCGGTTATCCGGACGTATCCATCCGGGGCGATCTCTGCGATGTCACCGGTACGGAAGAATCCGTCCTCTGTAAAGGCCTCTTTTGTCGCCGCATCATTCTTGTAGTAGCCGAGCATGATTTGAGGCCCCTTGACCAGGAATTCTCCTTCATCCCCGATCTTTTCTTCCGTATCAATAACGGCAGGCCCGATGGTCCCGGCTTGGATTGCGCCCGGGACATTGGCATTGGTTACCGGTGTTGTCTCGGTAAGGCCGAAACCCTCAAGTACGCCAATGCCCATGCCAAGGAAGAACTCCGCGTCAGATACGCTCAGCGGGCCTCCACCAGAGAGTGCGAATTTAAGTTTGTCCATGCCCAGGGCTACCCTGAGTTTTGAGAAGATCAGTTTGTCCGCAAGGCCGTACTGCAGGGCAAAGAGGCCCGTTCTTGGACGGTCGTTGCAGATATAGGGCAGGTTTTTCCGTGCAATGCCCATGGCCCAGTTGAACAATGCCTTTTTGGTGCCGGATGCGTCTGACACCTTGGATACTATCCCTGAATGGATTTTTTCATAGAGCCTAGGGACACTGACGATCATGGTCGGTCTCACCTCCTGAAAATTTTCCAGGATCTTCGAGAAATCTTCGGCAAAGGCCACCTTCTTGCCGTTGGCGAAAGGCCAGTGAAAACCCACAGTTCTTTCAAAAGAATGCGAGAGGGGTAAAAAGGACAAAAATGTCTGGTCATCTTTCAGGAGTTCGCCTGCGACCACTGAGAGCTGCCTGCAGTTGGCGAGGTAGTTGTTGTGTGAAAGCATGACCCCCTTTGGATCGCCAGTTGTGCCTGAGGTGTATAAGATGGAGGCCATTGTGGATGGATCAATGGATTTTAATCTTTTATCTATTTCGCCCATGTTTTTGTCCTGGAGGGCATTGCCTTTTTTAAGGGCAGTTTTTAAGGTGATGACCTTGTCAGGTGTTTGTTCCAGGTCATCAAATACAATGATATCACCCAGGTCAGGGAGTTCGTCGCGGACCTTGATGACCCGATCCAGATGCTGCTTTTGGCCGACAATGCATAGACTGGAATCTGAATTATCGATGATGTACTTTGCCTCATTTGGGGCATTTGTGGCGTAGATAGGGACATCGATTGCCCCAACTGCGCAGATGGCAAGGTTTGCAACCCACCATTCATAGCGGTTTTCAGAAAAAAGAGTTATCTTGTCTCCCTTCTTAACACCCCTGGAGACAAGGTAGGACGCCATATCCTTTATCATCTCGCTCATGTGTTTCCAGGAGATATCTTTGTATTGTCCGTCCGGGCCTTTGTAGGCCACAGATGCAAGGTCTCCCAGTTCCTCTGCCTTATTCAGGTAAACCGCTGCCATGGATGTTTCTTCATAATGTGCCATATTACCCTCCTTTGATATGATAATGTAATTCAAGCCTTTTCTGGTCTTTAATAACCTAATTTTCACATTATAATACCAATATCCTAGATAATCAACCCTTGAAAAAAAATAAAATATATTTACGCAAAAGGTCCTTTATGGGTTATATGAAGATGATTGAGTATGGCATAAAGAATAAGGGGAAAGGGATATGTTTATGATGAGGCCGTTTTATTTTGAGGAGTCCAGTTTTTACATCCTTGACCAGAGGGCGCTTCCCAATGAGGAGGTCTGGATACGGTGTACCCGGGCCGATGATGTGGTTGATGCCATCAAAACCCTTGCAATAAGGGGTGCTCCTGCCATTGGGATCGCAGCTGCCTATGCACTTGTATTGGAGGATGTATCCGTGATCGACCAGGCCGCGGCGCGGCTTATGAACGCAAGGCCTACTGCGGTGAATCTTCGCTGGGCTGTAAAACGTATGCTCAATGCTGTTTCAGGACATAAAGATGCGCGCCAGGAGGCGGATGCTATATGGGCTCAGGAGATAGAGGCGAACAGGACCATGGCAGATCTGGGTGCTTCCCTTTTCAAGCCAGACAGGCAGTATCGTATCCTGACCCACTGCAATGCCGGTTGTATGGCCACCGGAGGCATGGGTACGGCGCTGGGCGTGGTAAGAAGGCTTCATCAGACCAAGAGGCTTGAGATGGTATATGCGGATGAGACAAGGCCTCTTTTGCAGGGCGCGAGGATCACGGCATATGAGCTTTCACAGGATAATATCCCTGTCACCCTTATAACAGACAGCATGGCGGGTTGGCTCATGCAGCAGGGCCGTATTGATGTTGTGATCGTTGGGGCTGACCGAATTGCAGCGAACCTGGATACGGCAAACAAGATCGGAACCTATCCCCTTGCCCTGCTCTGCAGTGCCCATGACATACCCTTTTATGTTGCAGCGCCCATGTCCACCTTTGATATGGACGCGCCTACTGGAAATGATGTTCCCATAGAGGAGCGTCCGGCAAGGGAGGTGCTCGGGTTTGGTTCCACGATCTGGGCGCCCGAGGTCAAGGTGTACAATCCTGCCTTTGATGTTACCCCCCATGCCCTGATCACTGCAATTATTACAGAAAAGGGGATTATAACCCCGGGCAAGCAAAATGATGGGAAAAAGCCTGGCTGAGGGTCGCTGGTTTATATGAAGAAACCTTGATATGTCTGAATAATACTGTAATCTATCTACAGGACCCTTATGAAGGGCCGGTCAAAGAGGAGGGTGTATGGGGATTCATCAGGAATATGACCGCAAAAGGGTGCTGCCGGAAAAGATACTAGGGATTATCAGGCCCGGATCCCGGGTCTATATCGAGACAGGGTGTGTAGAACCACAGTACCTGGTAAGGAGTCTCATCATCAAGAACAAGGACCTGAGAGATGTTGAGCTTTACACATCCATCCCATTGAAGAGTTTTGAGGATTTTGGAGGCCGGTTCGGGTCCCGTTTCCGGCTTAAATCCTTTTTTATATCCCCGGATATCTCCGATGCCTTTGCCCAGGGTAATGCCGACCACATGCCCGTGTCCACCATGGGGCTTACCAGGCTTGTGAGCGAGGGTTATATACGTTTTAACGTGGCCATTATCCAGCTTGGTCCAATGGATAAAAATGGATTCATGAGCATGGGTGGCACCGTGGACATCACGCGCAGCATTATCGATATGGCGGATTGCGTCATTGCACAGGTGAATCCGAGGATGCCAAGGGCCTTTGGGGACGGTTTTGTACATATTGGCCATGTGGATTATGTTATAGAGAACGATGAGCCTCTCATGGAATTTCCTTTTGAGGCGCCTGACCCTGAGACTCAGCAAGTGGGGAAAAATATCGCACGACTGATTGAAGACGGATCCACCATCCAGACCGGCTTTGGGCGTATCCCCGAGGCTGCGCTTCTTGCCATGGATGACAAAAAGGATATCGGGATACATTCCGAGATCATAACCGATGCCATCTGCGATCTGGTGGAAAAAGGCGTTGTGACCAATGAAAAAAAGATGGTGGACAGGGGCAAGGTTGTTGCCAGTTTTTGCCTGGGCACAAAACGGATCATGGATTTTGCAGACAACAATCCCTTTGTGGAGTTCAAGGGCCCGGAGTATGTATGTGATCCTCAGGTCATACGCAGACACCACAATATGGTGGCGATAAACGGCGCACTCGAGATAGACCTGACCGGCCAGTCATGTGTGGGCATGAGCGAGCGCCTTGGATATTTCGGGGCGCTGGGACATGCTGTATTTAACCGGATTGCCATGTTTACTCCAAAGGGAAAGGGGATTATAGCGCTGAGATCCACGTCCAGGGATGGGCGTTTTTCAAGGATCGTGCCTGAATTTACGGACAGCCGCATAGGTATCATCACCACACAGGAGGATATCAACTATGTGGTAACCGAATATGGATGTGCAGACCTTTTTGGTAAATCCATGCGGGAAAGGGCGCTTTCGCTGATCACCCTTGCCCATCCCAGGTTCAGGCAATCCCTTCTTGATGAGGCCAAGAGGCTCAAGTACATCTATGAGGACCAGATGCTGCCTGATGGGGATGCCCCTTATCCTCATGGATATGAGATGGTGAAAACCTTTGGTACCAGGGAGGTCCTTATCCGTCCCATACGCATCATGGATGAGAGGGGTATACAGGATATCTTTTATGCCATGAACCAGCACGACAAGTTCTACCGTTTTTTGAGAAACGTGTCCGTCCTTCACCACCAGCAGGCCCAGCCACTGGTAAGGGCGAACTATCGCGATTCCATGGCACTGGTGGTATCCATGCCTTCGCAGAGGGATGGACGCATTTTTGCGGTGGCGCATTTTGCCAGGGAGGATAAACCCGGGCTCAGGGATACCTGCGAGTTCGCTGTCATGGTGCATCCTAACTGGCAGAACATCGGTATTGGCTCTTTTTTGTTTACATACCTTGTCGATATTGCAAGGGACCTGGGTTTCAGACGGATACGCGCCTATGTGTGGGAGGATAATGCCCAGATGCTCAGGGTCTTTACAAAGGCAGGGCTTTCAACAAGGAAAAACCTTTCAAACCATGTCTATACCCTTGATATGGACCTGAAAGGTGGGAGTAATTGAATGTGTGACATGGTTATATGAAAAAAGGAGAATACCACCAATGTCACCCTTGTGATATTATATAGGATTCTAACCCCGCGTCCTCTGCTCCTCAGCGGTGAGGCCTTTTTTTTCATCCGGGGAACGGGAATGAGTGTGGTGGTGTTCCTGTCTTTTTCATATAAAGGATTACAGATCACCTTGACCATTTAATGTGTATGGTGTCAAAGAACAAAGAAATTTCCTTGTATTGTGTGTTCCATTCATAGGAGAAGAGAAAAGAGAGGACGATGCGTTTTCCCTCACCCTTTTTTGAAAAATTTATGGTGTGCCACAGGATGTCTGTATTGTCCTGGGTATCTGTCTTGTCCCCGCTGGCCAGGGTTGTAAGGGGAAGGATATTGCGTACAAAACCGCTATCGGTAAATGGAAGGATATTAGGAAAATGCCAGGAAAAACCCTCATCGGTCTCTGACGAATGCCACAGGGGCCATACATGCAGTTCTTTTTTATAAGAGTCAGGCCCCTGCCATTCATACATGGAACTCAGGATAAGGATAGATGTCTTTTCTTCCATTGAGCCTGCCTTGGTATTGTTGCGGTATGAATGCCGATAGATCGGCCAGAGTATTGTCTTCATGGAGGAGTTTGTCTCTTTCTTTGACCAGTACAGGGGAAAGATGCGGGTCTCCTCATATGCGCCCGAGGCATATCTTCCAAGGGGCCAGAGGATATCTACGCTTGTATGCCCCCTTTGGTAGTCCCGGTTATAGGTGAACAATGGCCAGATCACAGACAAGCTCATGGCCTGGTCCTGTCTTGAATAGAGGAAAAACGGCAAAAAGGCATCCATGTCCTGTGTGCCCCTGCGATGGTGAAGAAGAGGCCAGAGTGCATAATACGAGGTCTGTTCTTCATCCTTTTCAATCCCGGCCAGGGGGAAGACCTGGAGCTCATGGTGCGGGGAATACCGGAATATCGGCCATAAAAAGGTGTATCGGTTCATATGGTCCCTCTGGGTCCTTGTATAAAGGGGCCATAGCGCAAAGACCGCTTCATCCAGGCCGTAACGGTGATACATGCGGCCGTAGACAGGAAAGATCCCGGAATATTTTTTTCCCTTGTACTGACCGGAAAAATACGGAAAAAATGCGTGGTTCGACTCATCTTTTCCCTTTCGGCTTGAATAGAGGGGGAAGAACCTGGAGTGATCATTGGTGAAATATCCAAGGGGATACAGGATATCTGTATCAGATGCATCAGTGTAGAACAGGGGCCTTATTGCCCTATGGTCTGAAGACCATTCGATCACAGGCCCAAGTATATTGCATGTGTATTCTTTTTCATTGGTATGGAGATAAAAGAGGGGTGCGAGATTGATGTCCAGTGCGTTTGCAGGCAAAGACAAAGTCATAAAAACAAGGAAAAAGCATATAATATACCCTGGTCTTTTGATCACCAGATTACTCCCAGGACCGTTCCCATCACGGATATGGGCGTCTGTTCTTCAATGCCCTGCAATGCCCTGTCTGCATTATCCAGGGTTTTTTCCATATCCTGATACAGCCTTTCATCCATCAGGATATGGCCGAGGGTTCCCTCACCTTTGGCCACCTCGTCACTGATGCAGCGAAGGTTCTGCGTGATGGCGGCCAAATTGTAATACAGGTTTGCATCACTCAGGAGAAGGGATATATTGTTTTCCTCATTCATCTGGGAGGTGAATCTGTTCAGCCGGCCGATGAGACCGGATAGATTGAGATAAAGGGAATCATCTTTTAGCAGCATACCCATGGTGCCCTGGCCGGAATCCAGCCCTTCGATGATATGATTGAATGTGCTGCTTGCGACCACCAGCTCCTGTGATGCCTTTGTGATATTCACAGAGGTATCCTCGATGCCGGATATGAGGCTGCTTATGCTGTCCCTGTTTTCAGAGAAGATATCTGATGCATCCCGGCTGAACGCATGCATATTCTTTATGGTCCCCCTTATGGCAAGGAGGTTATCTTCATCACCCAGCACTGTATTGAACGAAGAACTGAGGTCTGCCAGGTTTTCCGAGACCTCCCCGAGTTTTGTCAGGAGGAAGTCCATCGAAGGGGGCACCGTTGTCCTGGCCAGAATGCCACCTGGTTCGAGCGTGTTTGCAGAGGCTCCCGGCTTGAGATCAATAATTTTATCCCCCAGGATTCCCTTTGTGGCAAGCCCGGCAGATGTATCCATGGGCAGGTGGATGTCTTCATGGAGGCAGACAGAGACCACAGCGGAAAAATCGTCCTTGAGCTCAATATTGGTGACGCTTCCCACCTTGACACCTGCCAGCTCAAGGGGAGAACCCACCTTTAGCCCCTCGACCGATGAAAAGATCATGGTTGCAGGGTAGGTCTTTTTTTTGTTTAACTCCATCTCCCCTATATTGATGGAGAGTACAATAAAGATGATAATTATGGAAAAGACAAAGATTCCCACCTTGGCTTCGTTGTTCATGGTCTGTGTCCCCTGCAATCCATTATTTTTGTTTCAGCCCTTCAAAAAGTATGTCGATCTTTGAGTCCAGGGATGCTTTATCTTTACCTGAAAAGATCCTGTCTGAAAGGATCCGGGCCTTGAGATAATAGGCAAATGCATCCTTGTCCTTTCCTGTATCCAGCAGGATGTCTCCCATGTGTTCGTTCATAACCGGATCATCATCTATCCCGGACAATGCCTTTTTCATATATACCAGGGCCTCTTCGGAACGGTCCTGTCTGTACAGGACCCAGGCCATGGAATCAAGGATATAGGCGTCATTCGGCTTTATTTTCAGTGCCTTTGCAATCATCGTATGCGCCTGATCCAGGTTTACACCCATCTCTGCCCAGACATAGCCTGTAAAATTGAGAAGAACGGGATCATTTGGCCGGTCCCTGAGCATGTCAAGGGAATGGACCAGCGCATCTTTTTGCCTGTTGGCCCGTTCCATCACCATACACATTTGGTATCCCAGGTCATTACATCCATTATTGACTTTATTCGTTTGCCATGCTGCTTCAAGCATGCCGATGGCATCTTCACGCCTGCCCATATCTTCCAGTATGGATGCCTTTAATAGAACAATCTTACATCCATTCCCAAGTTCTTCAAGGATGCCGAGCGCATTATCCCACTGCTTCAGGCCTGCATAGGCCATGGCGAGATAGTATCTGTCATCCTTGCCCAATGTGTCCAGACTGTGAATGAGGTCTATTGTCTCTGTATAGCGTTTTTCCCGGAGATCAAGGATTACCAGCTGTTCAAGGGATTGCCTGTCTCCCTGGATATCCCATAAAGATTTAAGATGACAGATGGCATCGTTGTACCTTTTATGGCGGATATATATTTCAGCAAGGCCGGAATGGGCCGGTATGGAAAAGGGATCAATATCCA
>JAYEKR010000200.1:0-6191 GCA_034661115.1 Thermodesulfobacteriota bacterium
CGTGAACGGCTTGAATAACAGGAACACCACCACAGTCATTCCCGCGAAGGCGGGAATCCAGTGTTCCAGATAATTCACGTTTCTGGACCCCCGCCTTCGCGGGGGTGACGCGGAAAGCACGTTCCGTAAACGGTTACCCCCTTAGAAGGTTTTGATACCCCGTAGCTTGCTGCGGGGTAGTTCACCAGAAAGCATAAAGGCCGAATTTCCAATTTCTAATTTCCAAGCCAACCGTTGGGCCAATGGTTGGCTTATTTATATTCCATCAGGCGCGCAAGTCTCCAGAAGTCGCTGTCTTTCTCTATGAATTTGAGGCGGGTGAGCCCTGTTGTTTCATCAATCAGGTCATTGAATGCGCAATAGGTTATCTCCATCTGCTCTGCGATACTCACCATGACCCCGCTAAGTTTTTTCTGTGACACTGCGATGCCTGCGCCTGCGCCAAGCTGGCTGGCAAGGACCACGTCAAAACCCGAGGGGCTGGCACAGCGTGTCTCATAGCCTATCTGCTGAGGGATAAATTTGACCTTTGTTCCGGTTCGGGCCTCATGGACCTGCGTACATCTTTCTGCCAGCATCTTTGCGATACCCACAGAGGTCAGAACAATATTGCCATGGGAATCCATCTCCTTAGACTTGATCTCTTCGGGCAGTTTGTCTGCAATGCCCTCTGCAACACAGATCACCCCGTAATCCCTGCCCTGATTTTTCCTTTTTTCAACGAGCCCGGATATCTCAGTGGCCAAATTGTCAAGGTCAAGGGTATTGTCTGTGATATCCTCAACCGAGCAAATCTTTATTGCCTCTCCCATGATTCCTGCCGCATAGGTGAGCCACCCGGCCTTTCTTCCCATAAGTTCCACGATGAAATAGCTGCCCGAGGTAAAGCTGTCTGCGCCCAAATTGCGTATACTCTGCGCCGCATATTCTGCTGCAGAAAAGAATCCAAAGGTCCAGTCAATTCCATGATAATCGTTGTCAATGGTCTTGGGGACATGCACGATCTTTACCGGTCTCAGGCCTGGCACCTCTTTCTGGATGATGTAAAGGTAGTTGGCTGTCTTGAGGGTATCATCTCCTCCTATGGATATGAGTGCGTCTATTTTCAGATGTTCAAAGGCATTGAAGATGTTTATAATGGGGGAGTTTTTTTCCGGGTCCCTGAGGTCTTCCAGGCGATCTATCCTGGATGCCGGATTGGTCCTTGAATTGTGCAGGATAATCCCCTGTGTGTTACGCAGACCCTCGATGGTATTTGCGTTCAGATCCATATAGTGTTCATTCTCGATAAGGGGTGATTCCTCTGTGAATGCCTGGAGGAATTGATATCCCCTTAAGATTCCTGTTACCCTTATGCCCTGGCGTATGCATGCCGTGGCCGCTGCGGCGATCACCGCATTGGCCGCTGGTGCAGGCCCCCCTGAAAAGATGATCCCGACATGTTTGACTGTATCCATAATGTGACCTCCGATATTTGGGGTATCTATACAGAGGGGACATCTTATGCAAGGAATATTTATAATCGGGGGACACCATACTCATTTATTGACCTAGTAACAGAGCGAGCAGAAACAGGTATGGTGTCCCCCGATTACACACCACCGTCATTCCCGCCTGCCTGCGTGCGACGCACAGGTAGGCGGGAATGACTGTTATCCTTGTGATATTATATAGGATTCTAACTCCGCGTCCTCTGCTCCTCAGCGGTGAGGCCTTTTTTTCCCGTCCTTGGTTGTGAGCGCAGCTCATGCGGGTTTATATGAATGCGCATGGTTTATTGGCATTGAAGCGGCTTTTTTCGGACAATGCGTCCTTGACACCTCGAGAATAAAGGGTATATACGGGCATACAATGAATGGGTATTCATTTTTTGGGTGCATACATGAAAACAATCTATGGTCTGGGGAATCCCGGGCGCAGATACAGGTATACAAGGCACAATATCGGGTACATGGTTGTGGATCTCCTGTGTTCCAGGTGGCGGATTTTTCCGGGACGCAAGGCCGCGGGCATGGTGTATGGAAAGGGCAGGATAGAGGGATGCGATGTTATGCTGGCAAAGCCCTGTACCTACATGAATCTCAGCGGCAATCCACTGGGTGCCCTTGGTATAAGAGACAGGGACCTTGTTTGTGTTTATGACGATATGGATCTTTCTTTTGGGCAATTGCGTCTGAGAAAGGGTGGATCGGCTGCAGGGCACAGGGGTGTCCAATCGGTGATGGATGGCATTGGAGGCAAAGACTTTATGCGTATACGATGCGGGATAGGCCGACCGGAACAGGGTGAAGACCCTGTTGCGTATGTCCTCGGGGGTTTTGCTCAGGATAAAGACGTCCTCCGGGGGTATATAAACAGGGCATGTGATGCGGTTGAGTCCTGTATTCTGGACGGACCGGATTTAGCAATGAACGCCTTTAATCGGCGGGACAGTCATAACTTAAATATCTAAAGGGAGGTTTTTTAATGGAACAGTGGGCGAATTATGCGTGGGGCTTGGGCCTTATAGGGCTTATTATAGCCATGTTGATGTATCTGTCACTCAAGAAGAAGGATCCGGGGGATGAGAAGATGCAGGATCTGGGCCGGCAGATTCATGAAGGGGCCATGATGTTCCTCAAAAGGGAATATTCGATCCTGGCCGGATTTGTTGCGATTGTCTTTGTTCTTCTTTTTCTGGGGCTGGGCCAGCTTACGGCCATTGCCTATCTTGGCGGTGCGATATGCTCGATGCTTGCCGGTTATTTAGGGATGACATCCGCAACCCAGGCGAATTACAGGACAAGCCAGGCTGCAAAGACCAATGGAGTAGAGGCTGCCATGAATGTCTCCTATTTTGGCGGCGGTGCGATCATGGGGATTGCTGTGGCGTCTTTGGGCCTGCTCGGGCTGGGTGCCTTTTTCAGCTGGTTTAACGGGCAGGGTATGGACGCGTTGAAGTGCCTGAGCGGATTCGGCATGGGTGCATCTTCGGTTGCCCTGTTTGCCCGTGTTGGCGGTGGTATCTATACAAAGAGTGCTGATGTGGGTGCTGACCTTGTGGGTAAGATCGAGGCCGGTATCCCCGAGGATGACCCGAGAAACCCGGGTGTTATTGCTGATAATGTAGGAGACAATGTGGGTGATATCGCGGGAATGGGTGCGGATATCTTTGAATCCTATGTGAATTCCGTTATTGCCTCCATTGCCATTGCCACCACCATGAGCCTTGCCTCCATGGCCGGCGATGCCGACAAGCAGGCATACATAGCCTTGCCTGTCCTCATGGTCATGGTCGGTTTTGTCTGTTCCCTGGCGGGTGTGTGGTCGGTGAAGCTCTTGGCCAAGGCGGGTCCTGCCCAGGCATTGAGGTATTCCTCCATTATAGCGGCCGTGATTTTTATAGTCGTTACCTGGTTTGTGATCAATGCCATGGGCGTTGATGTCGGCTCCTTCTGGGCCGTTATCACCGGGCTTGTTTCCGGGACATTGATCGGGCTTATCACGGAATACTATACTGCGGCCAAACCCATCCGGACCATTGCAGAGGCATCTCAGACAGGGCCGGCCACCAATATCATAACCGGCCTGGCCGTTGGAATGGAGTCCACTGCCATCCCCATGTTTATCATTGTCGTGGCCATTGGCATTGCCGCTGCAACGGCCGGTCTTTACGGTATCGGGCTTGCTGCCGTTGGTATGCTATCCACGGTTGGCGCCACCATGAGTGTGGATGCCTATGGTCCTGTGGCGGACAATGCCGGAGGGATCTCAGAGATGGCGGGGCTTGGCCCGGATGTAAGGAAGATTACGGACCACCTCGATGCGCTGGGCAACACAACGGCCGCCATGGGCAAGGGTTTTGCCATTGGTTCAGCCGCACTTACCGCCCTGGCCCTTTTCTCTGCATATGGGCAGGCCGTTGGGCTTGAGCACCTTGATCTCATTGAACCCAGGGTCGTCATGGGTCTGTTTATTGGTGGTATTATTCCCTTCCTTATAGCTGCCATGACCATGACTGCGGTTGGAAAATCCGCCTTTGAGATGGTGGAGGAGATCCGCCGGCAGTTCAGGGAGATCCCGGGCATCATGGAGGGTACCGGCAAACCGGATCCTACAAAGTGTGTTGACATCGCAACAACCTCGGCACTGAAACAGATGATTCTGCCTGGGATTATCGCTATCCTTTCGCCGATCCTGGTAGGGTTTATCATCGGGCCGGCTGCACTGGGTGGTTTCCTTGCCGGCGCCGTGCTTGCCGGTGCAATGATGGCCCTGTTCATGGCCAATGCGGGCGGTGCATGGGACAATGCCAAGAAATATATCGAGGAAGGCAATTTAGGCGGAAAGGGTACAGATGCCCATGCCGCAGCGGTTATTGGAGATACAGTGGGCGATCCCTTCAAGGATACATCAGGACCCTCCATGAATATCCTGATAAAACTCATGAGTGTTATTGCCCTTGTTATGGCACCTCTGCTCATCTGATCGGTTTTAATGAACAACAAAAAAAGGGGGCTTAAGCCCCCTTTTTTTTGTTGTTCGTGTTTTTCAGCCATTCATATGTAAATAGCCTGTTTGCTACTATATTTTCATTCCTGGTTGTGAGCGCACCGCTTATGCAGGTTTATATGAAAAAGACAAGAACACCACCACAGTCATTCCCGCCTGCCTGCAGCAGGCAGGCGAAGGCGGGAATCCAGTTTATGTTTGAGACAATCGCAAACATATTAGACGTCATTCCCGCGAAGGCGGGAATCCAGTGTTTTAGGTAATTCACGTTTTTGGACCCCCGCTTTCGCAGTGGTGATGCGGAAAGCACTTCCGTTCTCCGGTCTCCGGTCTCCGGTCTTCCGTTGGTTGTAAGCGCAAATCATGCGCGTTTATTACAACCAGCCCTGAGGCCATGCAGGAGCGAACACCCCGGCTTATTTACCGATTATTTTCCTGGGGAGGTAGTCCATGTAATTGTCCGGGACCACGATATCTCTGGGATCAGAACCCCTCAAATGGTTCTTGACATAGTATCTGGCCTGGTAGGTGAGGGTATTGAGCCTGGAGTCGAATTCCTTTAAAAGCCTGTCATATTCCTTTGTGCTGAGATTGTTGTCGATGTACATGGGTTCTCTGCTGTAGATGACTACAATTCTGGAAAAGGGGTATGGGAGGAATGTACGATCCCATGTATTGAATTCATAACAAGGGCTGGCGTCGCAGGCATAGAGCAGCAGGGGTGCGCCTGTGCGTGCGGCAAGCTGGATGATTCCAGGCTTGGCCTTGTATCCCGGCCCCCTTGGACCGTCCGGGGACAGGCCGCCTACGTTTCCATTGTTGATGTATTCGATCATTTTATCAAGGGCCGATGCCCCGCCCTTTGATGATGACCCACGGGGATTATAGAAATTCAGGTGATGCATGACAGAGGCAATGATGTGCCCGTCCTTTGACTGGGACACCATGAGACCGGCCTTTTTGTCCCTGAAGTTATATGCATTGTATATGACACCACGGTGCCACCCGGCCCACAGCAGGCGTTTATTTTTTTCCAAAAGCCTTTGCTCGGTATCAAGCCCGTGGACCTCGATCCGGCAGGTATGAAAATATATACGGATAAAGGAGGCAAGGGTCCATGACCAGATACGGGTTTTTAACCTCATAACACAAGCTTTTCATAAGTCACCAAGTATGTCAACGTGTTATATGCATATATAAAATTGTGGAAAAGGATATACTCAATCCTTTATTGGATCTTCACGGAAGATCTTTAATATGGTATTTAATGACAATGATTGAAAGGATACCATTTCTTCACAGGGCAACGGCATATAATATCATTATAGAGGGTGACATTGGTTTTGATGCCCTTCATTATATCCTGGATGCCCTTCTGGCAGACAATGTCTTTGAGGTCGACGAGGGGGATGCCGACCTTGTAAGGGTTTCTTATGGTGGGGTTCAATACGTCATTGCCGTGGATGGCATGGATGTTATGATAGCGGTTGAGTAAGGGATATATGCAGATACACCTTTGCCAGCCGGATATGAGAAAATCCTGCGCCGCATGCTGCGGTCTCTATAACTATGTGGCCAACTCCCGCGAGGCATTGACAATGCGCCTGGAATACCGCACTGGGTTGTTTGACAGGGTGAGAAAGGGAGATATGGATATCAGGGCATATCAGGATACCATACGGCACCGGGAGGATGGTCGT
>JAYEKR010000200.1:6201-12210 GCA_034661115.1 Thermodesulfobacteriota bacterium
TGATGAATAGCGGCCGGGACCTCAGGGACATAAGCTTTTACGGAAGGGATATATGTGAAGGCCATCTCTGTCCCAGTTATGATAAAATCCTCGACAATGAGGCCCGGATCGTCGTGGATGTCATTGATGACTGGTATCTCTACGGGATTGTGATTACGGATATTGATTTTATAAAGACCTTTTTTTTCCTTGTCCAGAATCGGCTGGGCGAGAGCATCGATCCGGGCCGTGTATCCCCTAATCCAGGGGCCAGGGCCGCAATGATGCGCTATTTCAACCTTAAAATCCGATGGCCCTTCCGGGATACATTGAGGCCCAGATTCGGCAAATATTTTTTCCTCGGAGAGGAATATGATATAGACCGGATTGACTATGAATCACTGGGCGCCTCTCCTTCGGTCTATGACCCTGTTTTTCTGAGTCTTTCGTCGGTCTTTAACACAAGGAAGGAATTGACAGAGGCGGAAGATATGGTAAATTCTATAATGGATGATTTTATATATGAATACACACGAGTTGATAACCCGCATCATTGATCTGGCCCTGTATGAGGATGGACAGGATGTCACATCTTTGTCCATCTTTGGGCCGGACGATGTAATGGAAGGCGTAATCAGGGTCAAGGAGGCCGGTATTATCGCGGGTATTGATGTGGCCGGCAGGGTTTTCTCCACGGTCAGCCAGGAGATTGACTGCCGATTTCATGTCCCGGACGGGGCGGTTGTCAGGGCCGGGGATATAATCGCCCATGTAAAGGGACCCTCGGTCAGTGTGCTTTGCGGTGAAAGGGTTGCGCTTAATTTTTTGCAGCGCATGTCCGGTATTGCCACCCTTACCTCAAGATATGTTGATCGTATCCAGGATACCCGGGCGCGTATTTTGGATACCAGGAAAACCTGCCCGGGAAACCGTGTCCTGGACAAGATGGCGGTAAGGATTGGTGGAGGCATGAACCATCGTATGGGCCTCTATGATATGGCTTTGATAAAGGATAACCACATAGACCGCGCCGGTTCTATCACAGATGCCCTTATGCGGTTGCGTTCAAAGGCAGCGGATATCCCGGTCGAGGTGGAGGCGAGGTGCCTGGCGGATGTAGAGGAGCTCCTGGGACTCAGGGTTGACCGCATCATGCTGGACAATTTTTCCCTCGAGGAGATGAGAAATGCCGTGGGTATGGTAGACGGCAGGGTTGCCCTTGAGGCCTCCGGCGGGATCACGCTGGATACCCTGAGGGATGTTGCCCTGACCGGTGTGGATTATATCTCGGTTGGTGATTTGACGCATTCGGTAAGGGCCTTGGATATTTCTATGATTACAGGGAAGATATTATGACAAACCATGAGGCAGGAGAGCGTATACGCTCAATAAAGGCCCGGATGGGTGACAGGCTTGTTATCCTCGGACATCATTACCAGTCGGATAATATTATTGGTGTCTCTGATTATGTAGGGGATTCTCTCGAGCTGGCGAGGCTTTCGTCGAGGATTGAAAAGGCTCAAAAGATTGTTTTTTGCGGGGTGTATTTTATGGCAGAGACCGCGGCAGTCCTTGCCGCGGGCAAGGAGGTGTATATACCCGACCCCATGGCCGGTTGCCCCCTGGCAGCAATGGCGGATATCGATGAGGTCGAACGGGCCTGGAAAAAAATAATGGAGATCAATGCGTCTGTTCTCCCGATTACCTATGTGAATTCATCTGGTGAGATAAAGGCCTTTTGTGGCAGAAACTCCGGCACTGTATGTACATCGGGCAATGCGCAAAGGGTCTTTGAATGGGCCTTTGAAAAGGCAGATACGATTTTTTTCATGCCGGACAGGAATCTGGGACGAAATACGGCAAGGGCCATGGGTATTCCGGACAAAGAGATTTTGCTCTGGGACGGGACTCCCGGGGATGATATGATCCGTAATGCGCGTGTTATCCTGTGGAACGGATGGTGTCCTGTGCATTGTCCACAGATCACGGCTGATCAGATCAGGGAATTGAAAAGAGAAGACCCGGATATAAAGGTTATTGTCCACCCGGAGGCGGATCCAGAGGCAGTAGAGGCCGCTGATGCATCAGGCTCTACCTCAGGGATACTGGAATATGTCAAGGCCATGGATATAGGGCAGAGTGTGGCGGTGGGGACAGAGTATAATATGGTTGCACGTCTTGCCGACAGTTACCATGCCCTGGTTCAGGTGGTTCCGGTTACAAAAATATATTGTGAGGATATGGGCAGGATTACCTTGGAAAGGTTGTATGCGTGTCTCAGTGGTTTTGACGACAGATTCAGGGTCAGGGTCGATGAGACAATCGCACGGGATGTACGTGTTGCACTGAAAAGAATGCTGGAGATTTGAACCGGCGGGGAAATAGATATGGAAACCGAGTGTCTTGTTATTGGATCAGGTATAGCGGGCGCAACCTGCGCCCTGACTGCGGCGGATTCCGGACTTGATGTCACTCTTATAACCAAGAGATCGAAACTTTGCCTTACCAATACGGAGAGTGCCCAGGGGGGCATTGTATACAGGGGTGAGGCAGACAGCGCAGATCTGCTCAGCAGAGATATTGTCAGGGCCGGACGCGGGATCAACTCAAAGACTGCCGTGGATTTTTTGAGTTCCAAGGGCCCTGATATTGTGAAAAAGATTCTTATAGATAAACTCGGGGTCAAGTTTAACCATATTAAAGGGTCTGGACACGATAATCTTGATCTGACAATGGAGGGCGCTCATTCTGTTAACCGGATCCTGTTTTCAGATGACCATACAGGTCATGAGATAGAGCAGGAACTTGTCCGTGCGGTGATGGGACATGATCATATCAGGGTTCTGATAGAGGCCACATCAATTGATCTTATCACCCTCCAGCACCATTCTTCTGATATACAGGCGCGTTATATCCTTGAGGATCGCTGTTTGGGCGCCTATGTGTTCATGAACGATACAAAGGAGGTGGACAGCATCTTTGCTCAGTTCACTGTCCTGGCCACGGGCGGGCTGGGCGATATATATCTGCATTCCACCAATGCCAGGGGTACGGTGGGTGACGGTATTGTCATGGCCCAGAGGGCGGGTGCCCGGGTTCTCAACCTGGAGTACATGCAGTTTCATCCCACCACACTCTATATCCCTGGCAAAAGGAGGTTTCTTATCTCCGAGGCGGTAAGGGGTGAGGGTGCAAGGATCAAGAACCTCAAGGGGGAGTATTTCATGTCCAGGTATAATCCGGAGCTCAGGGACCTTGCGCCAAGGGACGAGGTCACAGTGGCCATATGGGATGAGATGCTCCTGAACCACTATGCCCATGTCTTTCTGGATGTCAGGAATTTTGTAAAGGATGATATCCAGGAAAGGTTTCCGAGTATCTATTCCGCCTGCATGGATCAGGGGATCGATATCACAAAAGAGGATGTGCCGGTGGTGCCGGCCGCACATTATTGTTGTGGAGGGGTGCATGTGGACATACAGGGGAGGACCTCGTTGAGGGGACTCTATGCCGTGGGAGAGGTCTCATGCACCGGACTGCACGGGGCCAATAGACTGGCATCAACCTCCCTTCTTGAGGGGGTTACCTGGGGATATTTCGCGGCCATGGATATCAAAAAAAGAATAGATTCAGGTGATACTACCCAAGCCCCCATGATGCATTCAGTGCGTGACTGGATACCCACTGGTAATGTGGAGAACGAGGACCCGGCCCTGCTTGCCCAGGACTGGATGAGTCTGAAGAGCACCATGTGGAATTATGTGGGCATCGTGCGGACCACACCCCGACTCAAGAGGGCATTGGAGGATCTCAGGCACATGTACCTGAGGATCAATGATTTTTACAGGGAGACCCCTGTCTCAAAGGATATTATCAGCCTTTTCCATGGTACACAGTCTGCCATCATGGTGGCAGATGCCGCACTGAGAAACAAGAGCTCCATCGGGTGCCATTTTATAAGGCAGTCAAAGGGATCGAGCCGTTCCTTTCCCGCTATGAGCCATGACCAGTACCGATAGACCCTATTTTGTAGCCGTTCACGGCTTGAAATTGGAAATTAGAAATTGGGGAGAAATGAAACGAGTTTACGAACTGGCCAACGTTCCAATTTCCAATTTCAACGTTCCGTGAATGGTTACCCTATTTTTAATCAGGCACTGGATAGGGTTGGCATGGATGCTGTACGGGTACCGGTATATACAATGGGTTTGCCCCTTGAAACCTTCAGGGCTGCTTATTATCTTTATACAGAGGCTAATAATAATTTTCACAGAGGACGATAGGGAAGGATATAAGATATGTGTGGGGCATTGGTGGATGAATGATAAGGCAATCTTTGATTACCAGAGATATGTCTCTGAGGGATAACGGATGTTGCGGTTTTTTGACCATATGATGCCGGATCTGATACACTGCCGGCATCATTGTTTGCAAGTACATAGGGTTTGTAACTGTACAGGCAGTGTGCAGAGATGGGGGATTATGTGTAATAGTGCAAAGCTCATGGATTTTGATACGGTATATGAATCAAAGGTTATGGAGACAGGTACTGCCTTAGAGACTGGCGTATCAGGGCTATGTGGTTGATCAGATGACAGATGACAGATTGCGTATACTTGTGGTGGATGACACTGTTGTCTATCGCAAAATAGTCAGGGATATCCTTGATGAGATGCCCGATGTTGAGGTCGTAGGCACGGCACACAACGGAAAGGCTGCCATGAGCCGTATAGCCACCCTCAAGCCCGATCTGCTAACCCTGGATATCGAGATGCCGGAAATGAACGGAATAGAGGTGCTTGAACGTATAAAAGAGGTGTCTCCGGGTCTTGGTGCCATCATGCTTTCCACCCTGACACAAAGGGGAGGGGATATGACCATGAAGGCCCTTGAGCTCGGTGCCTTTGATTTTATCTCCAAACCGCAGGAAGGCTCCATGGAGGAGAATAAAACATTAATCAAAAATGCAATATCCCCGATGCTGAAGGCCTTTAAACGGCTTAAGGATGTAAGGGGGATTCTGGGCGGGGCTGCTGCAGGTACAAGACCTGTCAGGCCATCTGCAGGTACAGGGGAGGTCAGGCGTGTAAGGCCTGTTGCCTTGCAACCAAAGACAAAATCCGAGATTATTGCCATTGGTGTGTCTACAGGCGGACCTAATGCACTCGCAGGGATGCTTCCCATGATACCCGGAGACATAGGCGCGCCCATCCTTATTGTTCAGCATATGCCACCCGTTTTTACCCAGTCCCTGGCAAGGAGTCTGGACGCAAAATGTGCGATAGAGGTGAGAGAGGCCAAGGACGGGGAGTCCCTTGAACCCTCAACGGCCGTGATCGCCCCGGGTGGAAAACACATGAAGATCGTGGCCGCAGCAGATGGAAAGACCCGGATCATACGCATTACCAGTGATCCGCCGGAGAACAGCTGCAGGCCCTCTGTTGACTATCTGTTCCGATCGGTGGCACATCATTATGTGGGGCGCTCCACCGGGGTTATCATGACCGGTATGGGTGCGGACGGGACCCTGGGGCTGAGGCTTATGAAACGTTCCGGTTCTGCCACCATTGCCCAGGATGAGGCCACAAGCGTGGTCTATGGTATGCCCATGGAGGCCTTCAAGAGCGGTGCAGTGGACATTGTGGCCCCTTTGGACCGTATTGCCTCTGAAATTGTGAAGACCGTTAGAGGACGGAAATGATCAAGGTCAAGCCTGAGGAAATCAAGGGGGTAGCCGATTTTGTGTACAGGGCCAGCGGTATTGTGCTGGATGCAAAAAAGGCCTACCTGATCGAGAGCCGTATAGGTCCCCTGGTGGAGGAGGCCAAGCTTTTATCCTATGCCGAACTCATGCGATCCGCAGGCATGAGCCGGATCTTGAAACGCAAGATTCTGGATGCCATTACCACCAATGAGACCCTGTTTTTTCGTGATAATTCACCCTTTGAGATGCTTCAGCACAAGGTTGTACCCGATATCATAGACCGCAGGGAGTCAAAGGCGGGTCCGACCAAAATACGTATATGGAGT
>JAYEKR010000201.1:0-2459 GCA_034661115.1 Thermodesulfobacteriota bacterium
GCGGGAAGCTATGCTTGGGTCTCCCAATGAGTTTGTAGTGGATCCAATGGCATTTCTCTTTACCGATATCTCCATGTTGATGCTTCCGTCAAATGCGATCCTCGGGGTTACCTCCAGTACAAGCTCTATGTCCTTGAGCTCGGTTGAGAGCTGACCATTTTCATCTCTTACCACATAGGGGTATTTTTCTCCCTGACGGATGACGGCCTTTTTGTTGTCAAGGGTGACGATCCTGGGTCGTGCAATAACATTGGTTGTGCCCGTTGATTCTCCGATATCAAGCCTCAGGTCCAGATCCAGCATGCTCCCGGCAAGCCTTCCTAATGTGATGCCGATGCCCGCGGCCTGGCTCTGGGGAAAGTTGACTGCCATGGCAGGGGAGGGGATGACCGAGGTCGACCAGGTTGGAGAGTTGCCGGTCATGGTGCTTGAAAACAGGTTATTGGGTGAGCCTGTCTGGTTGCCGGTGAGCCCGAAGCTGGTGCTGTTGGACTGGTTCTGGAATGCGCCTCCCCACTGTACACCGAGCCCCCTTGCGAATGAGTCATCCGCCTGAACGATCCGGGCGCGGATAAGTACCTGCGGTGTGGCCTTGTCAAGCCTTTTTATCATGGAATAGAGGCTGTCCACGTTTTTCTTGATGTCTTTAATGATCAGGACATTGGTGCGGTCTTCCGCTGTAATGCTGCCTCGGTTTGACACCATGCCAACGGTCTTTCCGGCCAGTACCTTTGAGATATCCGAGGCATTTGCAAAGTTTACAGGGATAACCGAGGTCACCAGTGGCTCCAGTTTCTCCTGGGTCTTTTTTGACGACAGGATCATTTCCTTGGCCGCCTTTATCTTTGATGCCGGGGCTATCCTTATGACATTGTTCACCCTCATTTTGTCCAGATCCTTGCTCGCCAGGACCACGTCAAGGGCCTGATCCCACGGTATATCCTTGAGTTTGACGGTGATCTTTCCCTTGACCTCGTCGGAGGTGATGATGTTTAAATCGCTTACATCCGATATGATCCGGATAACATTATGTATATCGGCCTTTTGGAAATCCAGGGAAATGTGTTTGCCTGTGTATTTCTTTTCTTCAGTCGGTTCGACCATGCTGGTACTCAGGTCCTGAGCCCGTTTGGACATCATGATGCTGGGTCCTGTTGTCCGGACAGCCACCGGGACAGCTTTTTTGACTGCTGTCTGGACTGCCAGTTTGGGAGCGGGTTTCTTTGCCGCCGGCTTTACCATATCTTCAGGGATATCAAAATCCATGATGAGCAGATCTTTATCCTGTGAAACAAAGTAGGGGGTCATGACCTTCATTGATATTTCGAAGATGGCGTCTTTGCCCGATTGCGTGGGCATTATTTCATTAACAGCAGACCTGAACGCCTTTGTAGTAAAGGGTCTCTCCAGCCTTTTGGGGAGATTTGCGTCCTGGACGCGGAGTATTACATGGTTGTCTTCGCGGATGACATCATATTGCGCCTGTGAGTCAAGGCCTATCTGAAGCCTGGATTTGTTGTTTACATTCATGAACTCAACACTCTGAATGTTGAGTGCCAGGACGTATGACGGCAGCACCATTATAACGATCAGCAGAATAAGCATCACCTGTTTCTTCATCCTACATTTCCCCCTCTTCCTTCTGTAACGACAATATTATTTCTCTTGTATCGACACGGCCTCTATAGTCCTTGAAATGCTGTTTGATCCGTATGTCTCTCTGCGTTATCCGGGTTATTATGCCCCTGTTTTCTCCTATCAGGGTGCCTTCATCGATGATATAGCCCGTACCTGATGCGTCTTCTATCAATGCCTTCCTTGTGCTGCCCCATATGACGCCGACAAGTTTTATCTGCGAGATGCTGAGCTTTTGCAGCGGACCGATATTTTCCATTGTTTCTTTTGTCATGGAAACGGGAACTATGGGTTCAAAGCGCCTGAATGGGTCCCTTTTACCCTTAAGGACGTATGTGCGCGTATCGTCTTTTTCTTCGATGACCACCGGTTTTATCTCTCTGGGTTTTTTTGATATACCAGGAACAGTGATTTTCTGTGTCTTCTGGGTTTTTGGGGCCTCATTGCTGTTTCCTGTACACGCAAAGAGAAGAAATGCCGCTATAATGATACAGAATGCCTTTTTCATTGTGTCTTTGCCCCCTCAATGAATTTGTAGGTGGTTGCATTGCATGAGGTGGTGATAATTATGCCGTCAGTACCCTTCTTGGGTGAACCCATTACAATGTCCGAGATATTGACAATGCGGGGCATCTTTGAGACCTTGTCAAAAAAAAGTACAATATCCTTGTAGTTTCCCTGAACAACGATGTCTACCGGTATCTCCGCGTAGAATGCCTTTGCGACATCTGCCTTGGGTCTGAAAAGATTGAAGTCCAGGCCTGAAGCGCGGCCAAGCGCAGAGATGTTTTCCAGAAGCGAAGGGATCTCGCTTTTATCCGGGA
>JAYEKR010000202.1:0-2449 GCA_034661115.1 Thermodesulfobacteriota bacterium
CGGGGGTCCAGTCTGCACAGGGGTAAATTATCATCCAGGGTTTCTTCCAGGCATATCCCCGCCTTTTTAAGGGTTACCGAGCCCAGTCCCATGGCCTCCCTTATGGGACGGTTGATATTGCCCTGGACAAGGTTGGGTTCGGTCGGTTTTGCAAAGTCCATGACTCTGCGGATAACGGATTCTATGCGGCTGGAGGCGGACTGCATCTTTGCGATGATTTCCAGCGCCATTTCAGGGTCTTTGTTCTGGGTGAGTATCTTTTCAAGGGCATTGAGATACAGGTTGATCCCTGAAAGAGGGTTTCGAATCTCATGAGCAATGCCTGCCGTTACATGTCCAAGGGAAACCATCTTGTCCTGGATATTAAGAAGATGTTCCATCTGCTTTGATCGCGTTATGTCCATGATATTTACCATTATCGCATGCTTTCCCTTATATTCGATAAGATTTGCGCGGCAGTAGGCCCATCTCATTTCTTTATTTTTCTCGGCATGGAACCTGAAATTGATATCGACGGTCGATACCTTTTTTGTGGAAAGATCCATGTACATGGCCTTAATCTTGTCTCTGTCATCCGGATGGATCATTTTCCACCCCTGGGGATCAAGGGGTTTATATCCCTTTCCAAGGAGTTTTTCGATCTCGGGATTCTGATAAACCGGCTGGTTATCCTGAAGTATGATAATGCCATCGGGTGAGTTCTCCAATACATCCCCGAACTGTTGTTCACTTTTTTTCAGGGCGTTTTTGGCCCGTTGAATATCGATCATGTCCCGTGAGCGTTTGAGATTGCTGTATCCGAATACAGAGATCTCCCTTGAAAGGAGCCAGGCCAGATCCAGGATACTTTCGAAATGTTGTGTTGACATTTGTGGCATTTTGTCAAAGGCCTGGAACATTTCATCTGTATTGGCGCCGATCTTTCTGGCATAGGCACCAACCTCTTCAGAGGTTACCCCCATGACATTGGTTTGGCCCACAAACCAATTTGCTATGTGGCGACTATCGATAATGATAGGTACCCTTGCATCGGCAAAGCCGCAACTAAGGCATCTTTGATAGGTAGGTTTTATGGTATTGATGGCCCTTTGTTCGAGTATGCGATTTGATCTTGTGCAGGAGTCCCGACCTTTTTGGGTGGATCTGATGATCGTGCATATCCTGGACGGGTTGCTGGGTCTGGTGATCGGGTTACCCCGGGCATCTGTTATAATAGAGGCTACCCCTGTTGAAAGGGCAAAGGCGTCTTGGATTTGCTGAACAATCTCAAGGTTGATGAGGTCCTTCAAGTGGAAGCTATGCATCTGGCTGTCCTCGGATGGCTCGTGTTTTTGGGCGTTCATATCCCGGCCTGCTCACCAAAAAAATTCCTCCTGATTTTTACAATCAATAATATACCGTTTTTTTGGCAATATCTCAATTAAAGATATAGCTTGATTGACGGATTCATCGATTCAGGTTAAACAATCCAAGATAATATAAATGATCCAGGGAGGGAAGATATGCCGCTTTATGCATTCAGGGATAAAAGACCAGTGGTCGATGATGGAGCGTGGATTGCACCGAGCGCCGTTATTATCGGTGACGTGCGGATCGGTCCCAGGTGCTGGATAGGTCCAGGCGCGGTGATCCGGGCCGATTTCGGGCCGATTCGCATAGGTGAGGAGACCGCTATCGAAGACGGTGTGGTTATACACTGTGCCGACCGGGTTGAGATCGGAAAAGGTGTCATCATTGGACATATGGCGATGATCCACGGGTGCAGGATAGGGGATTCCTGCGTTATCGGTATGCATTCCACTGTATGTGACAAGGCCGTAACCGGCCCATGGAGCATTGTTGCAGAGCATTCACTGGTAAAAAAAGGCCAGGTCATAGGGGAGGGTGTCTTTGGGGGTGTTCCCGCGGCGTTTAAATACGCCATTGAACAAAGGCACAAGGATTATCTGGAACTGGGCGTCCAAATGTATGTAAGTCTCTCGGCCGGATATGCCGAAGGGCTCAAGGAAATTCTTGGTTAGAAGGCCGGTAGGCTTTATATCGGATATTTCTTGATTAGATATTTTCTTACGATATCGCGGTTTCCCGCCAGGTCCTTTCGATAGGCATTGATGCTGATGGGAACGTCTTTTTTTGGCCCGGTCATGAGTTTTTTGAGCAGGATTTTTCTGTCTTCAATATGTTTTATCAGTGTTTTCTGGTCGATACTCTCTACAAAGATCTCGATCATCTTTTTTCTGAGCGGACGAGAGGAGTTGGAGATGAGCAGAAAGACCGTATTGTTGGCTAGTTTCACCACCAGATCCTCTTCTGCTATCTCCATGCGTACTATCTCTTGCCTGTCGTCGATACATTCCAGCTCTTTGTCTGACATCTCCATGAGTGTGCGCAGGTCCCGTGGGGAATATCTTTTTGAGGCCAGTTCGAGTATCTCCGGGAAGGTTGCAAT
>JAYEKR010000203.1:0-2445 GCA_034661115.1 Thermodesulfobacteriota bacterium
TGAGGAGTTGATTGACTTTATGAAAAAAGACCCTGCAACCATCGAGCGCTCTCTGCACCTGATGAAGATCGCGAGCAACCTGGAGAGGGTGGCGGATTTGACCACCAATATCAGCGAAGACATCATATATATGGTCAAGGGCAAGGTGATCAAACACCACAAGGATCAGCTTGAATGAGGGAATGGGTGTATGCACGTTTGGATATTTGATATAAGGGTTGGCAGACGAGTCAAGACTATGATGGCAAGAGCAGTGATAGCATAGAAGGTTTAGGATGAAGCCAGCAGCAAGGGGCTGTGGATGAATACCAGATAACGAGCAGAGAAGTTTTTGGGCAACCAGGCAGCGGTTTTATCTATTTACGTAATAAGGTTTGAATAAGCAGGCAGTACGATTGATGATATTGAGAAAATCCAGATGGAAATAGAAAGTCGAGGGTCGAGACAAAAAATAGCCTGAGTATCTACTCCAAATCGGCGTTATATTTACGCAAGATATCCTCTTTGGTTATCCTTTCTGTTATACCCCTTGGTTTAGCCACATTTCTATTGCACAGGATCATTACCTCATAGGCATCGAAGATGGCATACCGGTCTTTGTTGAAGATTATAAGTTTGTTGCCATTTTCCTGACGTACCTTTTCCCTGAATTTGCGTATACCGGTTTCCACCCCTTGAGATTCCTTATCGTCCTGCGCATCCATCCAGTTTCTAAAAACAGTGGTCAAGCCCATGATTATTATAGTGAGATATACATGCGCACAAAAGGCTGAGGCCGTATTTCGAGCGGGTCGTTCGATAAACCAGGCTTGTTTGGCTTCACGAAACAGGGAATTTTCTATCTCACTTCGGGCATCATATCTGTCATAAACCTTAATGGGTTTGTCGACTGGGGCATTGGTCATGATTACCATGTCCTCCATGTTGGGATTGTCCTGTTTGAAAGGATCATTTTCAACCACAACGGCATTAATCTTATTGGGCATGAAATCATTACTGTTTTCATGCGAACCACTGCCCAGTTCTCCATAAAAACCAGCCGAGGTAAGCCCTTGTATTCCCACTGCCTCCCATCGAGCTATAACCATTTTTCTGTTTTTGCCGGAACCGGTATAGCGTTTTCTTTCCCTCTTTTGATATGTGCCTTTTTCCACAAGTGACAGTGCATCTTCATAGACCCTCATGTTATGTTTGGCAGGCCTGCCTGCCGCCTGCCTGTCGGTAGACAGGGACAGGCAGGGACGTAAAAAAGGATCCCCTGTTCGTGCAACCACCACATAAATGTCCCATCTATAAATCCACGATCAAATGCGATCGATGCAATCCGGGAATACTTGCCCAGATTGGTAATGGCCTGCTGGACGACCTCTTTAGCCATCTGGGTGTCATGCACCTCAATGGTGGTAAAACGTATAGCCAGAGGCAGCTTACTATTGGGATCCCATACTGCCCATATCTTGAACCCAAAGACCGTCACCATGCTTTTTATGATGCGCTGTTTGCGACTGCGAATCGCTGGCGGCTTTTCCTTACGCACCTTTCCACACCCATCGCACCTCTGTGTAGTCTGGATTTCAGATGCATCCAACAAGCAATGTACATTTTCAGGAAAGAATGAGTGGGCGGCAAGTATTTGAATAACGGCATTAAAAAATTTTTCCAGTGCAGAGGACGTTATGGCCTTGATATAGGTGGCAATCGATCCTGCATAGACTGGTCCCCTGATCAGTGTCGATCCGTCATCCCTGGCATCCTTGGCATCCTTGGCATCCAGAGTAGGGGCCGATGTTTTTCTGACCCCTCTGGCACACGTCCCCACTTTTATCTGGCGACCATTGAATCCCAACATGCGCATCAAAGACTGAGATTTTAAGATTACTGGTTCTATATGCCAGAAAAAGCCCAACCCCGCTACAATTCGCATCAGATAGATCATGATAACCACCGGGAAATCAACATTACCTTTACGTTTCCCCAGTTTGGGATCAAGTATGGTGAATAGATCGAAAAACACCCAAATCCTTCAAAAAGAAGAAGAATTCATCAAACAAAGACACTTCCCCAAGGCCATAGACCTCCTGAATATCTTTGCCTTCGGCCAGTTCTTTTGTGATCCCTGCCTGATCTTTATGGGCAGTGCACCATGCCAGGCGTTGGGCGATATTTTCTGATGCCTTAGATTTTAATTTCCCCTCATCCATACCCAGGACTATACCTGATAAAAGTGTTGTTGTCAAACCGGCTCGCAGCATAACCTATTGTTATTGTTGGATAAATCGTCTCACTGAGACTGTCACAGCAGCGTTTTATTTATGAAAACGAGAGGGGGTATGCCTTTGAATTTAAGTTCTCTTCCCGCCTATCCTGACGCGATTGAGGTGCATTCTGCGAGGCACCCTGAAAACTCCACAAAATCGAAATTTTCGACCCTTGGAGATATTTTTT
>JAYEKR010000204.1:0-2442 GCA_034661115.1 Thermodesulfobacteriota bacterium
TTTTTTATAGAGGGCATATATAGTGAACCCCCTCATATATGAACTGGTATACCCCGGGAAAACCCATATGGCAATAATAAATTTACACAGTGAACAAAAACCCGAATCGAGCCTCTCTTTTGTTGGTAATGTACTGGATTTATGCCAAAGCGCGGTCAGCCTACTTGACTTTCTGGCGCAAAAAAGCCTATTTATTGATAAAATTAACAAATGAGGAAATCCATGTTTGTCGCCAATAAAGATTTTACCCGGTCCGTAAACCGCTATAATATCCTCAACTCCATCAGGGTTGCCGGTCAGATCTCCAGGGTTGAGCTAGCCGCGATAACAGGCCAGAGCAAGGCCCTGGTGACCAATATAACGGCACGGCTGATTAAAGAAGGCCTGATCTATGAAAAGGAGGCCGCCCATTCCACCCTGCGCGGTCGCAAACGGACCATGCTGGCGCTTAAACCTGATGCGGTTTACGCGGTGGGAGTCAAGATCGCGGATTCCCAGATAAGTTTCAGCCTTATCAACATGCTGGCTGAAATCAGGCATTCCCTGACAATCCCGGTACGGACCAACACCCGGTCTCTTGATTTTATCTCGGATCTGATAGAGGAAGGCGTGCGCCACTGCCTGAAACAGGGACGTCTCGGCCCTTCGGAGGTCGCCGGAATAGGTATCGGTGTTCCTGGCTTTGTGGATATGGAAAACAGACAATGTCTGTGGAACCCGTTTTACGGCAGGGAGCCCTTTGCCCTCCATGACCATCTGCAAAAGGCGCTCAACCTGCCGGTATATCTGGAAAATGACGCCAATGCCGTGACCCTGGCGGAATTGTGGTACGGCGAAGGCCGGAATGTGAACAATTTTATTGTGGTTACAGTAGAGCAGGGAATAGGGCTCGGCGTGGTGATCAATGGGGAGCTTTATCGCGGCAGCAACGGCTTTGCCGGTGAATTCGGGCACGCAACCGTCTGTCCTGGCGGCAGGCAATGCCGCTGCGGCAAAAAAGGCTGTCTGGAGGCCTATGCCAGTGAAACCGCGATTATTGAAACGGCACGCAAGGCCGGTCTTGAGGGTCGTTGGCAATGCGATGACCCTGCCCAGATGGCCCTGCCGGACATCCGGCATCTGGTCCTGGAGGATAATCCTGTTGTGATCGATATCTTCAGCCAAGCCGGGAAGATGCTCGGCTATGGTATATCCGGCCTTATCCAGATCTTTAATCCGTCAAAGGTGATCATCTGCGGTGAGGGTGTGCGCTGCGGTTCGCGGTTGTTTGATCCCATGCGCCAGGCTGTCGCAGATACCACCAATGAGGAGATGCTGAAAAACTCGGAGATCGTGGTCCAGAAATGGACAGATACTGACTGGGCAAGGGGCGCTGCCTGCCTTGTATTGCAGGAGGTTTTCAAATCGCGGGTGCAGTTCGCCGGTGAGCAGGGCTGAAACAGCCCTGCTCACCTATTTGACTTTAGATGGGCACCCTCCTGCGCACCCTAATCACCCTCGCCCGGAACCAGAGACTCTTCAATGGTTTTACCGGCGATAAAGTCCAGAATCAATTGCCCGGTCTCCCGGGGATACTCTTCCTGGGGCACATGCCCGCAGTCCGGCAGCACAACCAGGGTGGCATTGGACAGATCACGCTTGAATTTGTAACTGCTGGAAAGAGGGATCCAGGTGTCATCCCGCCCATGGATGATCAGGGTCGGTTTATCGATGCTGGGGATACGGCGTGTATATTTCTCAAGTGCGTCAAAATCCAGGCCCCTGATAACCGCTACCTGAGAATCCATGGCACCCTCGGTACGCATACGCTCATAGTAGTTCTCAATCGCATCTTCGGTGACCCAATCATTATGGAAAAACACCTCTTTCAGGCTCCATCTTATCACCCAGCGGCCAAAAACCAGCTTCATCGAACCAGCCGCTCCGGGAATAGCGGCCATGCGGATAATTGTCGGTTTTTTATGAGGATAGCCCCCTGCATCCACCAGTACCATGCTGGAAACCTTTTCCGGGTGCTCCATCGCCATGAGGAACGTCACCTCACCCCCAAGGGAGTTGCCCACCATGATGACCTCGCTCAACCCCACGGCATCCATCCAGGTGTTGACTTCCTCCATGAGCGTATGGGCATCATAGGCTACCCCGGCGGGCTTGTCTGACCACCCAAAACCCTTCATGTCCAGGGCCCAGACATGATAACCCCGGGCCTGAAGAAGGGGCGCCACCTTTTCCCATGTATAGGTCGAGGAGCCAAAGCCGTGCACCATCAGGATATCCGACCCTGGACCTGAATACTCGCAATAATGATAACTCACCCCGCCTACGTCTATGAAATGATCCTGGGCATAAGGGGTGGCCGAAGGCATCTCCCCAGGCCGTATATGCCCCCCAAACATACCACAACCGTAAAGACCAAGCATACCAATGACAAACAAAACGTGA
>JAYEKR010000205.1:0-12085 GCA_034661115.1 Thermodesulfobacteriota bacterium
CTGGCAGAGAACCCGGGTGTTACTGTGGAGGTCCTTCAACTGGTTGGACAAAGGCTGGATCTGGATATAACCTTTATCCGGCAGCCGTGGAAGAGATGTCTTGTCTCCCTCCAGGAAGGTTCTGCCGATCTATTGTTCACCGCCAGCTACAAGGAAAAGAGAAAAAAATTCGGCCTCTACCCCATGAAAAACGGCGAGGTGGATGAAAGCCGAAGAATCACCAATACGACCTACTCATTTTATGTGCCAAAGGGTACCACGATCCCATGGGATGGCAAGACACTGGGAGACCTTAATGGGCCAGTGGGCGCACCGGCAGGCTACTCCATTGTAGAGGACCTGAAAAAACTCGGCGCAAAGGTGGATGAGAGCCCTGCCACCCTCAATGATTTCCAGAAGCTCAATGCCGGACGCCTGGCAGCGGTTGCCGCCCTTGAAGGTGCAGGGGATTTTGAACTCAGGAAACATCCAAATCTGGCCACGACCATTGAAAAAATCAACCCGCCAATCAAGACAAAGGCATATTACGTCATGATCTCTCACCAGTTCAATGCCAAAAACCCGGAACTTGCGCAAAAGATATGGAATGAGATAGCAAAGATAAGGGATTCAAAAGAAATGCCCGCTATCATGGACAAATACTACAAATAGCCCTCTTCATGGGGATATGATCCTACCTTGTTCGTTGTGAGCGCACCAGCGCTCATGCGGGTTTATAGGGTATAAAAGGCCTCGTTGATCATGACGCATAAACCCCGGTTCACGGCAAAGGCAGGGGAATTCTCATTGGACTTGATCGTATTCTTGAGAGAAATAACAAGGCATCCTGTTATATTTTTCACAGTATGAAAACCTTACCAAAGAATTTTAACGATGCATTTCCAGTCCTTTAATCTGTATTTTCAATATATTAAGTTTAGCTTGGGGATTGACATGGTCTTGGATGTTAAAAAAAACACTTGCGTTTCCAATAAAAAGCGCCGATTAAAAAAACAATCGTTTATGATCCGATAGCATCATAAACGACAAGACAACCGTGAGAGAAAGACAGGTCATCCATGTTTTCCTCTGATCACACGGGAATAAGGGCTTGCAGTTATATGTACTGTCCGGAACACGATTGTCGTTAAAAACTGTACAAAGGATACTTATATGACAAACTATGATGTAATCGTTATTGGTGCTGGCAATGCAGGCCTCTCTGCGGCGGCAACGCTTGCCCGCGCCGGTAAAAAAGTGCTCCTCCTGGAAAAACACAATATCCCGGGCGGTTGCGGTACCAGCTTCCGTCGCGGCCGCTTTGAATTTGAAGTGGCCCTGCATCAGTTGAGTCAGATGGGGCTGCCCGAAACCCCGGGGCCCCTGCGGGATCTCTTCCGGGAATATGGCATTGAAGAGGATATTGAATGGATCCCTATCGATTCGCTCTTCAAGGTGAACCTCCCGGGCGGTAAAGGAGTTACCCTGCCGGCCGACCGCCAGAAGGCCGAACAGGTGCTGATAAAGGGTTTCCCCGAAGAACAGCAGGCGATTCTGGACTACTTTGAAATTGTTTTCCGGTTCAGCGCTGAATCCGATACCATGGCCGCCGCCAGCAAAGGCGCCAGCGCCGATCCTTCGGAGATGAAAAGGCTGCTGACCAAGGTCTTCTTCAAGAAAAAATTCCCGGTCCTGGCCAAGTATGGCCTCAAGAGCAGCCAGGAAGTGCTGGATGAGTTCTTCAAAAGCCCGGAACTTCAGCTCAGCCTCAGCGCCTACTGGTGCTTCATGGGCATGCCTCCTACACGCTTCCCATTCTCGATCCTGGCCCGCTGCACTGCCCTCTACATCCAGCACCTGCCTTACTATCTGAGAGGCGGCTCCCAGGTGATATCCCAGGCACTGACCGAGGTCATCAGGAAAAATGGCGGGGAAGTGCGGTTTAACTGCGGTGCCGAAAAAATCTGCCTGGAAAACGGCAAGGCCGCGGGCGTGAAGACCGACAAGGGCGAAGAGTTCAGGTGCCGGAAGGTGCTTTCAAACATCTCGCCGGTGCACACCTATCACAAGCTGCTGGGACCAGAACAGATCCCAGAGACAGCCAAAGAGTACCTCAAAGGCTACAATGTGGGCATCTCGGCCCTGACCTGCTTTATCGGACTGGACTGCCCGCCTGAGACCATCGGCTTCACCGACTCGTTCAACCTGATTTATGAAACCCTGGACGCCAACGAATCATTCCAGGCCGCCTACACCCTGATGACGGAAAACGATCCGATCATTGCTACCAACTACACCGTGGACGACCCCGGGGTTTCCCCGGAGGGCACGAGCATCGTCACCGCAGGAACCCTGAAATATGCCGGACCGTGGATAGACCTCCCGCCCGAGCAATACTACGAGACCAAATACAAGGCGGCCAACATTATTATCGACCGTCTTGAACAGCGCTTCCCGGGATTCCGCAGCCATATCGAGGAGATTGAAATCGCCACCCCGCTGACCCACATGCGTTACCTCAACCATCCCGGCGGTTCTATCTACGGTTTCGAACAGGACCTGAAGTCCTCGGTGATGTTCTTCCCCAGCGAGAGCAAGATTGAAAATCTCGAGTTTGCCGGGGGCTGGGTCAACATCTGCGGCTTCGGCCCCAATTACCTGTACGGCAACAGCGTGGCAAACAAAATCCTGGAAGAGGTGAACGAATGAAGACCATGAAAGAAATCATCATAGGCCAGATGGAAAAAGGCCCGGAAACACTCACGGAAGTGATGTGCAACCGAAAAAACGGCCCGGACTACCGCAATGAGCGGACCCGAAGCGATGACATCGTCGGCACCATACACCCGCCGGTGCTGAACCTGATCGTATCCGAGATCCTGCCCGCCACTGAAGGTTCCAGCACAATCAGGCTGATATCAAAAAACGGCTATCTGCCCCCCTTTGAGGCAGGACAGTACATCAACATCTTTGTCGAAATCGACGGCGTGCGCACCAGCCGACCCTACAGCATCGCATCGTCAGCCCGGCAGCGGGCCTACTATGACATCACTGTGGCGCGCATTCCCTCCGGCTTTGTCTCTGACCACTTCATCGACAAGGTCAAAGTAGGCGATAGATTCCAGGCGAACGGCCCAGCCGGACAGTTCCGCTACGTCCCGGTCTTCCACTCGAAAAAACAGATCTACCTCGCCGGCGGCAGCGGCATTACCCCGTTCATGAGCATGATCTCCGAAACCCTGGACGCCGGTCTGGATAAGGATATCCACCTGATCTACGGCAGCCGCACTAAAGATGCCGCCATCTACCATAAAGAGCTGTTGGACTATGCGAAAAAACACACCAACTTCACCTACTCCCTGGTCCTGTCTGAACCCGAGGCCAGCTGGACCGGCCGCACCGGCTTTCTCGACGCTGCCTGCATAAAAAAGCTCTGTCCCGACGTCACCGCGCGCACCAGCTACATCTGCGGACCGCCCATCATGAACGATTTCTGCGTCAAGGCCCTGACCGAACTCGAAGTCCCGAAGCGCATGATCAGACGCGAGATGTTCGGTGCCCGCCAGGATATCGAAAATGAACCCGGCTGGCCTCAGAAACTCACAGGGCAGGAGAAGTTTAAGCTCACAGTAGGTGGCAAAACCGTTGGCGCCCTAGCCAACGAATCTATCCTCACGGCCCTGGAGCGTAACAATATCCCCATGAATGTCTGCTGCCGCTCCGGCGAATGCAGCCTCTGCCGTGTCAAACTCGTATCGGGCACTGTCTTCCAGCCTCGGGGCGTGCTCCTGCGCTACGCCGATGAAAAATATGGCTACATCCATTCGTGCAAATCTTATCCCATCAGCGACGTGGAGATAGAACTCTAATCCCCCCGGGCCAAGGACGAAAAAAGGTAAATTTAAAGGCTCCGGCGGCAGCGCAGCAGGAGGAGAAAAGATCAGATGGTTGAGTTAGGCAGGATGACGGCAGCGGCCGGCCATATGCGGACGGATCTGCCCGAAAGACTGCGAATCCGCCTGCACCAGAGGCGACATCGATGACCCCATTGCTATCGATGACATCAAAAAATTCATTGCGGAGCAGGACCTGAACGCAGAAACCCGCTTTATGCCAAAAAAACGGCATGAATACGGAAAAAAGATTGCCATTGTCGGTGCCGGTCCTGCAGGACTTTCCTGTGCCTACTACCTGGCTATCGACGGTTACAAGGTCACCGTATTTGAAAAACAGACCGCGCTTGGCGGTATGTTGACCCTTGGCATCCCCTCCTTCAGACTCGAAAAAGATGTAATTAATGCAGAAATCGACATCATAAGAGAACTGGGTGTCGAGTTTAAAACCGGCGTTGAAGTCGGCAAGGATGTCAGCCTTCAGGACCTGAGAGGTCAGGGCTTCGAGGCATTCTATCTTGCCATCGGTGCTCAGGCCGGCAGAAACATTGGTCTTGAAGGTGAAGATGCCCACGGTGTTACCACCGGTGTTGATTTCTTGCGTAATGTCAACCTGGGCGAAGACACCAAACTCCAGGGAAAGGTAGTTGTAATCGGTGGCGGTAATGTTGCCATCGACGCTATTGCTTTGGGTAAAGAAGGTTCAATCTCCATTCATCGTTCTGTTCACCCCGGACAAAGCCTGATTCTCGGTCGTACGAAGAGAGATTATCGTCCGCTCGATAAAGAAAACCTTGTCCTTGAGGGATACGATCGCATCGCCAGAGAAAAACCAGCCCATGTTGACAATGCCAAGTCCAAGAAAACCTTCCGTGATTTGCGGAGCACCTTTACCGAAGAGCAGATCAGGAAGGAAACAGAGCGTTGCCTTGGCTGCGGTACCACGGTGGTGGATGAATTCATCTGTGTGGGCTGCGGTCTCTGTACTACAAAATGCAAATTTGACGCAATCTCACTGGTAAAAAAATATGACAAAGCCGGCGTGGAAATTGAAGATCTGAAACCTACAATCATGAAATATGCCTTAAAACGCAAGGTGAGAATTGCTCTCAAAAAACCGTTGAAATCCCTGAAATCAAGTTTCTCCAGGAAAACAGGCAAGTAAAAAAATTGGCGGATTGTACAAAACAAAAGAAGGGGGGACACAAGTTCCCCCTCTATCCTTAAACCCAAAAAAAGAAGAGGTAATTTGATTTGCACGAATTGGGAGTTGTAATTAACGTCGTTAAAACCGTTGAAGGCTTCGCCAAAAAAAATGGATTGACCAAAATCGATACCCTGGTTCTCCAGATCGGCGAGCTCTCATCAATGATTCCGCAATATATTGAAGCGTGTTACCCGGCTGCAGTCGATGGTACATTATTGCAGGAGACGAAATTAAAAATCGAGATATTACCAGGCAATGCCATCTGCAAAAAATGTAATAAGGTCTTTAATCTCATTGCGCATGACAATACCTGCCCAAACTGCAAAAGTGAAGACTGGGAGATATTAGGCGGGAAAGAGTTTAATATCAAGGAAGTCATTGCCTGCTAAACTGCTCAGATCCCGGGGACACAATACTAAATTATTTATGGCCCCATGTCTTTCCATGGACCTTCTGGCACGGTTTTTTTCATATAAACCCGCATGAGCAAACACTCCTGGTCGAAGAATGAAAAGGGGGCATGCCCCCTTGAAATATAAGTACTCGGTCCCTATATTAGATATGTTCTAGAAAGAACCTCCTCTTTGACCGGTGAAAGGCATTCCCAATGCCGATTCACCGGTCTTTTTTTTGCCACGAAAAACCACGGACAGGGAGGTGGTTCAACCTTGCGTCCCATCCGGCATCAAACAGGACACAACCCGGTTGACAAACCATGCGGTATGGATTATTTTTAGAAAACCTACAGAGGTGCCGAAGAAAAAAAGAAAAGGGTATTGGAGAAAATTGCAAAATTGAAAAAGGTTGTCACCGCTACGAAAACCGGGGTCTGGAAGGCACCTGAAATACTGGATTCCCGCCTTCGCAAAAATGACAACCCAAAAGTTTTGCAGTTGGCTCATCGGAGAAAAAATTATGATGGATACAATCAAGGATGTTTTTGGGTTTTTTGTGGACCATCCATTCCTGCTGGGTCTGGCCATAGGCCTTGTAGTGGCCGCAATTGTATGGATCAAGGGGGCTTTCGGCCGGAGATCATCCAGAAAAGAGACATCGAAACTAAAGGAAAACCTCTATACCAAGATGGAGATCGATGCAAAGGGTCACAAGACCCGTGAGGATGAGTTTGAGAAAATCAGGAAAGAAAACGAGAACTTGAGGGTCTCGGTAAAATCACTCCAGCAGAAGGCAGGACGGAGCGAAATCAGGCAGCTCCATATCTATGACAAGGCCATCCACACAATGCTGGCAAGGGCACCAGGATTCTCCGCCACATGGGAAATCGTCCTGAATGAAGCCCAGAATGAGATGGAAAAGAGCGATACCGGGATCACCGCCTTTGTCAGAAAGGTATTTGTCCCTCAACAGGGAGCCCTTGAAGAAAAAAACGCAGATCCCCATAAACCACAGGAAGATGAACCAGCCTTGATAGACTACGAAGAAGACAAGGAAAGATAAAAAAGACGTCCAACCTGCGTGAATACGAACTATCGGCGTAAGTTCTCACGAAGCTCTGGCAATAAACCGTCATCCACGCACCTTTCCCGTCATTCCAGCCTTAATAATTATTATACCAAACCTTCAATATTGCCCTGGGTTATTGAGCAGTTACCTGTCGGCCATAAAGACGTATGGGATAAGTCCATATTTCATCTAATCACATGTAACCCTTGAAGCGCTCTGCAGCCGGTGATCATGCATAACAAATTATGGTAATTATGGTTTTTTCTTACCGGAACGAATCCGGACTATGATCCAGACAACAAGGGCCACGCTCCAGAAGACAAGATGTCCGATGGGTGCATCCGGCCTGAATTCCAGCATCACGCCTCCAGAACCATATTGTCGATGAGTCTGGTTTCCCCCACCCTTACGGCCAGCGCTATGACCGCCTTGTCCCTGCTGATGACCTCAAGGGGCTCAAGGCTGCGGGCATCCGAGATCTCCACATAATCAATGATGCAGCCCTCACACCCCTTGATAATGTGTGTCACCTCCTGTTTAAGGACCTTTACATCCCTTGTCCCGGCAGAAAATATATTGTTCGCATATTCAAGGGCCTGGTGAAGGACAAGGGCATCCTTTCGCTGGGATGCGCTCAGGTATTTATTCCTTGAACTCATGGCAAGACCATCATGCTCCCTGACTATGGGATGGCCAATGATGCGGACATCCATGTTCAGGTCATCCACCATGCGCTGAATGATCACCAGCTGCTGATAGTCCTTCTGGCCGAACACGGCTATATCCGGAGAGATAATATTAAAGAGTTTTGCCACTATAGTTGCCACGCCCCGAAAATGTATGGGCCGGCTTTGACCACACAGGATATGGCTGATACCCTCCACCTGGATATACGTGGAATACCCCTTTGGGTACATCATCGCATTATCAGGGAAAAAGATACACTCCACGCCCACGGATTCAGCCAGTTCCATGTCCCTTTGAAGGTCCCTGGGATACTGGTCCAGGTCCTCGTTCTCCCCGAACTGGGCAGGATTGACAAAGATACTTATAACCAGGTGATCGGCCATACCGGCACCCATACGCATGAGATCCTGATGCCCCTTGTGGAGATAACCCATGGTTGGAACAAGGGCAATGGTCTCCCCGGCTGCATGGATATCCCGTGTATATTTCTTCATCCCTGCAATATCACGTATAAGCTGCATCGTACCCCCTATTTGAAAAGGTGTTCCTCATCAGGAAAGGATCCATCCCTTACCTCGGATGAATAGGTATCAAGTGCCATCCTGATTGAATCAAAGAGGTCTGCATATTTCTTGACAAACTTCGGCTTGAATTCCTTGAACATACCCAGAAGATCCTGGATTACAAGGACCTGCCCGTCGCAATACCTGCCAGCCCCGATCCCTATGGTAGGTATATCAAGGGCTCGACTCACATCAAACGCGACATCCTCGGGCACACACTCAAGGACAAGGGCGAACACACCCGCATCCTGCAGAACAAGGGCGTTTTCCCTGAGCAATGCGGCCGCCTGTTCGCCTCTGCCCTGCACCTTGAACCCGCCAAAGGCATGAACTGACTGTGGCGTAAGACCCAGGTGGCCCATAACTGGCATATCCGCACGTACAATCGCCCTGACCTGCTCCTCCACCCTTTTCCCGCCCTCAAGCTTTACGGCCTGTGCCCCTGCCTCCTTGAAAAAACGTCCGGCATTCTCAACGGCCTGAGATGCACTCACCTGATAGGACATAAAGGGCATATCTCCCACCACCAGGGCAGAAGGCTGTGCCCTGCTCACGCAACCGGTGTGATAGATCATCTGGTCCATGGTAATGCCAAGGGTATTCTCCCCACCTGCCATAACCACACCCGCGGAATCTCCGACAAGGATGATATCCACATCAGAGGAATCAATGATCCGGGTCATGGTAAAATCATACGAGGTAACCATGACTATACGTTTTTCACCCTTCATTGCCATACAATCCAGCACTGTAACGGCCTTGTTCATAGCACTCCCCCTTGCTCACACTTTACACGCAGGATACAGACTCATCAAGAAAAATATCCTGAAGCTATCCTTTGCATCCATCCATGGTATAAGCTGCAATTTGGTCTTTATGCACAAAAACAGGAACTTCCATTCAGAGGATTCTTAAAAAACTGGTCCTCCTGGCTTATGGGCAGAGTCTGATGTATGAAGGCTCAAATCCGTATTGTTGTTTGGCCCCTGATAGATCAGGTAGACGGGTCAATCCAGGCATCTTGCGAACCTCACCTGCCTGCTGCGACAAACCCCAGTTCCATGTCCGCTATGATATCATCAGGGGATTCCAGGCCCACGGCCATCCTGAAGAGTGTGTCAGTGATACCGAGTTCATATCTCTCTTCACGGGTATAATCATAATAGCTCACACTGGCAGGATGCGTGATAAGGGACTCTGTGCCTCCAAAGCTCGGGCCTATATAGATCATCTTCAGGGCATCCATAAACATTTTGGCGTCATTGAGGTCACCCTTCAGGTCAAAGGTTACCACTCCGCCTCCACCGGTCATCTGCTCTTTGGCT
Organism: Thermodesulfobacteriota bacterium; assembly: GCA_034661115.1. GTDB lineage: Bacteria > Desulfobacterota > Desulfomonilia > UBA1062 > UBA1062 > JAYEKR01. The sequence goes on from JAYEKR010000205.1 coordinate 9,119, forward strand.
ATGGCATAGTGACGGTGACTCTCAAGAAAGGGATAATACACCTTTTCCACCTGTGGATGGGCCTCGAGGTATTGCGCCACCTTTAAAGCGGATTCATTCTGTGCCCTGACCCTCAGGGGAAAGGTCTTGAGTCCTCGCAAAAGAAGGTAGCAACAGTGCGGATCAATGAGTCCTCCCATGGATTTATGAAGCTCCCTCACCTCCCCGATAAGATCCCGGTTACCCAGGACCACACCGGCAAGTATGTCATTATGGCCTGCAAGGTATTTTGTGGCGCTGTGGGTTACCAGATCAATGCCGTACTCAAGGGGCCTCTGGTTAAATGGTGTGGCAAAGGTGGAATCAATGATAGTCAAAAGATCATATCGGTCGGCAATGGTCTTGAACCTCTCAAAGTCAAAGACATTGAGGTAGGGGTTTGTAGGAGACTCGGAAAAAATAAACCGTGTATTCTCCTTGATGGAGGCCTCCATAAGATCATAATCGCCAAAGGGAACAATGGAACATTCAATGCCGAATCGTTTGAGATAGGAACGGCAGAATTCCAGGGTTTTTTTGTAGCTGTCATCCGTGATGACAATATGATCCCCGGAACGCACCAGAGCCAGGATAGTCGTGGTAATGGCATTCATTCCAGAGGAAAAAACCACACAATCCTCTGCCCCCTCAAGGTCGGCAAGCCTTCTTTCTGCAATCTTCTGCGTAGGATTGCCGTAGCGGCCGTACTCGAATCGGTCTTTTTTGTCCTTTGTATAGGCCTCTATCTCTTTAGAACCGCTGAAGGTGAAGGTCGAGGTCTGAAAAATAGGGGTGGTAAGGGAATCCGCATACTGCCCCCTGCATTCCCCTGCGTGGATGGCCCTGGTAGCTATATCTTCTATATTTTTTGCCATATAAATCCTTCCTTTTTTATCCGGCCCAAAAGGTTACAAATACACCTGGTCGCCGAATTTAAGGATTAGAATCCACTGTCGACCAGATCAAGCCTTTAAAGGTATTCCATCTTTATCATTAAAAAAACCATGAATCCCTGATAGATACAAAATATGTCACACTATCCTTCATTGAATTATCCACTAAGACCTTGTATGTCAAGGAAAAAACATCCGGAAACCGGACAACCGGATATATACGCACGCGGATTGCAGAATCTTTGGATCATGACAGCTTGGTGATACATCCCGGGGTTCCAGACCCAATAGAAAGGTCTTGCTAAAAATAAAAAACCAGACAATAATGATTGAAATAAAATAGGATCCATATGATATTATAAACATTACCATAATCCTGTCCCTTGTTGACACGATACAGCGGGTTGTGACCTGCATCGCAGAATTCGATATACAAAGATCTGCAATTAAATATAATTTACCTGCAGCAATGTGGAGCATTTATGCATATCAAAAAAATACTGGATAATACAGATATAACGTTCAGCTTTGAGTTTTTTCCACCCAGGACAAAACAGGGCTGGGAAAATATATTTCACACCATTGCCGACCTGAGCCCACTTAAGCCATCATGGGTAAGCGTCACCTATGGGGCCGGGGGATCAACACGCAGCAATACGCATGATCTTATTGTAAAGATAAAAAAACAAACCAATCTCTCCGTGGTCTCACACCTGACATGCGTGGGATCCAGCCGGGACGAAACCCTCTCCATCCTTGAAAAATATCATGACAACGGGATCGAAAACATCCTTGCCCTCAAGGGTGATCCACCTGACAATATGGCAGAATGGACACCTCATAAGGATGGGTTCGCCCATGCATCTGACCTGGTATCCTTTATCAAAAAACATTTTCCTGACATGAGCATCGGGGTTGCAGGCTTTCCTGAGGGACATCCAGATACCCCGAACCGACTGAAAGAGATAGAGCACCTCAAACAAAAGGTCGATGCCGGAGCGGATTACATCATGACCCAGCTCTTTTTTGACAATCATGATTTCTATGACTTTTGTGAACGCTGTGAAATCGCCGGCATCAATGTCCCGATCATTGCCGGCATAATGCCGATCCTCACAAAAAACGGCATGATACGCATGGCAAGTCTGGCAGCGGGCGCGCGCATACCTGCACCCCTGCTGCGGATGGTAGACAGGGCAGTTAATGACGAATACGTGGCAAAGGTCGGTGTCCACTGGGCCACAGAGCAGGTACGCGATCTGATTGATCACAAAGTACAGGGCGTACATTTCTACACCCTGAATAATGCAAAGGCCACGCTCATGATCTATGAATTCCTGGGTGTCCAGAATTCATTGGGGCTGAATCACGGATAATGCAGCTGAACCCGCATGGGCTGCCGGCCACAACCCTGCCGGCCACAACCCTGCCTGCCACAACCCTGCCTGCCACAACCAGTGATGAAAAAAGGCCTCACCGCTAGGAGCATAGGACGCGGAGTTAGAATCCTATATAATATCACAAGGATAACCGTCATTCCACCCTGCCTGTCTGCGTGCGCCGCACAGGCAGGCGGGAATAACGAATGGGGAACGGGAATGACGAATGGGTGGTACTCCCTTTTTCCCATATAAATACATTCAAGACCATGTTCATGGCATGGGCGGGAAAGCAATCCGCCCATGCAAAACATTGATTGACGTCGATCAGATTGACTCGCAAAAAATCAAAAAAACACGGTTTCTCATCATTCCGCAGGAAACCGGAATCCATTTATATCGGCAAGCTGTGCGGCGCAAACGAAGTGCAGCGTAGTTTGCGTCCGAACGAGCGCCTCGTTATCTGTATTCACTACAACGCCCCATTGGAGATATCAAAATATCGCTCGAAGAATCGAGTAAGCCTGGTAAGGACGCTCTCTCGTTTTTGAGTTCGTTCACCCGTTTTACTAAATCTTGATACAGGTGGTAAAACCCTGGTAATAGCGGTGCCGGAGGTGGCGATATGACCATCACGAAAAGCATTGTTCACAAAGGTATAAGCGGCATCACGGTTA
>JAYEKR010000206.1:0-2433 GCA_034661115.1 Thermodesulfobacteriota bacterium
GCCGGAACATGTATGTGGAGTGTCTTGTCTTTGCATCCGGACTGGTCCCTGGTGCCCACAAGGCTTAATGCGATACGGGCGGATTCCTTCATTACGTCACCCATCTGCCCGGTCAGGATCATCTCCTCCCGGCCATCTACCAAAGTGGATTCAATAAACAGGATCACCCCTCCAAAGGGTGTCCAGGCAAGTCCAGTGGCAATGCCCGGGACGCGGGTCCTGCCCTTTGTCTCTGATACAAACTGTACAGGGCCCAGGGCCTTTTCAATAAAGGGTATGTCGATATCAAAGCTGTCTCCGCCATCTTTGACCACTATGGATGCGATTGTCCTCAGGCACGAGGCGATCTGTCTTTGAAGGTTTCTTACCCCTGATTCCCTTGTGTAGTGGCGGATGATATGGTTGATGGCCTCATCAGGCAGGGAGATGGTTTTATCGTCGAGTCCTGTGGCCTCAAGTTCTTTGGACAGGAGAAACCTTTTTGCGATCTCAAGCTTGTCCTCCTGGGTGTAGCCCTCGATATCCACCACCTCCATGCGGTCCATCAAAGGGTCTGGTATGGAATCCAGCACATTGGCTGTTGTGATAAAAAAGACCTTTGAAAGGTCATAGGGCACATTGAGATAGTGGTCCACAAAGCTGCTGTTCTGCTCCGGGTCAAGCGCCTCCAGGAGGGCAGAGGACGGATCCCCGTGTATATCCATGGAGAGCTTGTCGATTTCATCGAGCATGAATACAGGGTTGGTCGTGCCAGAGGTCTTTATGCCGTTTATGATACGTCCCGGCATGGCGCCGATATATGTGCGCCTGTGCCCCCGTATCTCTGCCTCGTCCCTTACACCTCCGAGCGAGATGCGCACGAATTCACGGCCCATGGCACGTGCAATGGATTTACCCAGCGAGGTCTTGCCCACGCCTGGTGGGCCGGCAAGGCAGAGGATGGGCCCTTTGAGGTCGCCCTTGAGTTTTTTCACGGCAAGGAATTCAAGGATCCTTTTTTTGGGCCGTTTGAGATCAAAGTGGTCTTTGTCAAGGATACGTTCCACCTCTGTTATCTCCAAATTGTCTTCGCTGTGTTCGTTCCATGGGAGGTCAAGTATCCAGTCAAGGTAGGTGCGGATCATTACATACTCGGATGAACCGGGCTGCATGCGCGATATGCGTTTTAGATCACGGTCCACATCCTTTTTTACCTCTTCAGGCAGGTCTTTTTCTTCTATATCCTTTTTGAGCTCATCCATTTCAGAGTCTGTATCTCCGAGCTCTTTTTGTATGGCCTTGAGTTGTTCCTTTAGATAGTATTGCCTCTGGGCATTGGTTATCTCTCCCTTTGCGTCCTTTGTGATCTTGGATGAAATCTCAAGGATCTCCAGCTCTTCTTCGAGGCAACGATGGAAAAGGGTGTATTTTTGAGAGAGTTTGTCTTTTTCAAGGATTGCCTGTTTCTTTTCTGCGGGAAGAGGCAGGGTGGTTGCACTCGTGCTGAAGAAGATGAGGGGGTCCTTGATGCGTGTAAGATTGGAAAGAATGGATTCCATATTGTGGTATGAGAGTGTGGATAATTGATGGAGTATATCCCTGGTGGCGTGTGCCATGGCGTAGACCTGTTTGTTTGGTTCCAGGTCTTCTTCTATATAGCTTACCCTTGCCTTGAGAAAGGCCTTGTCTGAGACCTTTTCCTGGAGTCGTATTTTTTTGATGCCTTTGATCATGATAGACAGGGTATTGTCTTTTTCTGTAAGCATGGTAATTTGCGCCAGGCAGGCAACGTGGTAGATGTTTTCCCATGCAGTCGGGTCCGTGGCATGGTCTCCCTTTATGCCGGTTGCCGCGATGAATTCTGTCTTGTCATACAGGGATTTGAGAAAGGCCATGGAGTCCGGACTGGAAACAACCAGTGGGATCATGGCCTCCGGCATCAAGATTGTGTCTTTGAGCGGAAGTACAGGCAATATTTTCGGCATGGTGCCGGTTTCCAGGGTTGATGATTTTTTTGTCTCAAGCAGTTTTTTTATCCATCCCATGTGTTGTTCCTTAGGTCATGAAGGGGATAAAGTCAATCTGATCCCTTCCCGCCATAGAGGCAAAGACGTTTTTTATTAAAGAAATATAAGGGATATTACGAAGAACAGGTAAGAACATGGTTGTACAGAAAGGATCGTTTTTTATGGAGATCAGCATGGAGGAAAAAAGAAAGTATCCCAGGAAAAAGGTTCCTTTTTTTGTGCTGTTCAAGGGCGGCAAACAGGCCTTTGAGAGGGTAAGGGTCAGGGATATCAGCCGCAGAGGCCTTTTTGTTGAAACGCTTGACCCGCCTCAAAAGGGTGCGGTCGTTCTTATAAACCTGGACAGCTATGATATTGGTAAGGATATCAGTATGAAATGTCTTGTCACAAGGAGCATCCCAAGCGACGGTATGGGGCTTATGATCAA
>JAYEKR010000207.1:0-12038 GCA_034661115.1 Thermodesulfobacteriota bacterium
GATCGTATTATCTGATAGCCCACAGTGTTTTTGAACCTTTTTGTTCCCTTTATCAAAATCGTGCCAGACCATATCTGATAACGCTTCTGCCAGTTTGTAAACATCCAGCTCGTAAACTCGTTTCATTTCTCCCCAATTTCAAGCCGTTCACGGCTACTTTCCAATTTCAACGTTCCGTGAACGGTTACCCTCTTTTTTTACTAAATGGTGCCTACCCAGAGGACAACAGCACGGGATGATTCAGTATTTGTGATCTTTTGATTTTCAGGGAGAGTCCAGTAATGGACTGTATCCCCTTCGGCAAGGCCTATGGTCTCCTCGCCGTAAACAAGTTCCACTGTTCCTTTCAGGACGCATAATACCTCCTGGGATGACTTTACGCCTTTTCTTACCGGTATGGATATGGATTTTTCGATTGTTATGATCGAAGAGTCAATCACCCTGCGGTTCTCTGGAGGAAAGAATCGTCTGGTCGAAAACCCTGATGCCGGGAGGTCCACATTCCCCCACTCTTTTTTCCGGATTACAACAATCCTCTGCTGTTCTTGTGCCTGCCGGATAATATCCCCTGCCTCAACACCCATGGCACTGCAGATACGAACAAGCGTGTCCACAGACGGGGAATTGACATCGTTTTCCACCTGAGATAGAAATCCTTCAGATATACCCGCCTTAAGGGCAACCACCCTGAGGGTCAAACCCAGGTCTTTTCTCTTTTTCCGTATTACTGTGCCAAGATTCATCCGGATACCACCATTATGAAATTTTGTATTTCAATGGTTAATATATATCATTAGTTAAGATTTGATGTCAATCATCCTGTTTGATGGTTTCGCAATGACATATTGGATCGTTTTTTGAGAGGTCATCATTATTTGGGTTGTTCTGATGATGACCCTTTGTCTATATCGATAATTGTGTGTCCACCGGGCAGGGTCTTGACGGCATAGTCCCGCATGTTTTCCATCTTTTTTATTACATCCCTGATTTTGCGTGCCTCCTGAAGGACCTCGTGCGCGAGGTGTTGGATCTCCTCATCTGTGCTCTGCTTCTGTATGGCATTGGCCTGGCCCATAAGCACGGTCAGTGGCTGGAATACCTCGTGAGCTGCGGTTGTGGCTATCTGTGTCAGGACATTGAAGTATTTCAGCCGGTCCCTTCCGTCTCTTAATGCAATAAAATCAAAGGCCCTTTTGATGGTGAGTTTAAGGAGATCCGTTCCAAAGGGCTTGATGATATAATCATGGGCACCGCTTCTAAGGGCCTCAATGACCGTATCTATTCTGGCATAGCCTGTAATCACCACTACCAAGGATTCAATGCGTCTTTTATGGATAAAATCCAGCACCCCGAACCCGTCGATGTCAGGCATCTTCAGGTCCGTGATTATAATCGGGAAGGTCTCTTCTGCCAGGATGCGTATGCCCTGTTCACCCCCAACTGCCTTGACGACCTCTATACCCTCCTCGACAAGGATATCTTCGACCAGGCAACAATCGCCTTCGTCATCATCAATGACAAGTATCTTTTTATTTGCATCGTCTTGGATATTAGAAAACATAAGGCAGTATCCTATGCAAAAGGACTCCTGTTATCAAGCTGCAATGTGCATAAACTCTCACGATTACAAGGGTGCAGACCCGTTGTCCTGGAATCACGGGATCCCGTGATTTATGCCTGAAAAATATCCTCGCGGACTATAGTCTGGTCCCTCTTGGGTCCCACTGAGATTATAACGGCCCTTACCCCTGTTTTTTCCTCGATGTAGGAGATATAGGCCTTGCAGTTTTCAGGCAGATCCTCATATTGCCTGATCTTCGATATGTTTTCATTCCATCCCGGCAGGTCATCATAGACCATTTCCATGTCAGGATACAGGGACAGGTCTGCGGGGATGTGCCGGAGCATGGTGCTTCCTGACCGGTATGCGTTTGCCACCCTGATTGTATCAAACCCGGAGAGGACATCCAGTTTGGTCAGGGCCAGGTGTGAGATCGAACTCAAATGTATGGAGTGTCTGAGTACGACAAGGTCCAGCCAGCCGCATCGTCTGGGTCTTCCTGTTGTGGCTCCGTATTCCCCGCCAAAGGCCCGAAGTTTTTCCCCGAGTTCATTGTCCATCTCTGTGGGGAAGGGGCCTGATCCCACGCGTGTGGTATAGGCCTTGCAAATGCCAAGGACCGCATTGATTCGGGTTGGTCCTATGCCTGAGCCTACACATGCCTGCCCCGCGATGGTGTTGGATGATGTTACATAGGGGTAGGTCCCATAGTCCATGTCAAGCATTCCACCCTGTGCTCCCTCAAACAGCATATTAGAGTTTTTGGCCATAGCCTCTTCAATGACTATGAATGTATCTTTTACAAAGGGTTTAAGCCTGGCGCCAAGGGATACATATTCTTCAAATATTTCATCTTTGGCAGCGACTCCGGTCTTGAGGACCTGGGTGATGTAATCAGATGTTTCATCATAAAAGGCGTCCAGCTTTTTTCTCAGTAGATCCGGGTTTACAAGATCTATCATACGGATTCCATTGCGGTGTGCCTTGGCTTCATAGGCCGGCCCGATCCCGCGGCCCGTTGTCCCTATCTTCTCGGTTGCCTCTCTGGCATGATCGATGACCTTGTGGTAGGACATGATTACATGGGCACGGTCGCTGATGACAAGGGTCTGCGGCGATATATCATGTCCTTTTTCCTTCAGATCGTCTATTTCCTGTAAAAGTATATGCGGATCTATCACCACTCCTGATGCGATGATACATACCTTATCATTGTGGAGGATGCCTGATGGTATCAGGTGCAGGACAATCTTATTGTCACCGATGACAAGGGTATGCCCGGCATTGTTGCCTCCCTGAAACCGGATGATGGTCCCGGCCTTTTCTGTCAGAAGGTCAACGATCTTACCTTTGCCTTCGTCTCCCCATTGTGTGCCCACTAAAATGATGTTTTGTGCCATGTGCTTGTCTCCTAATGTGGATGGATCAGATGAATACCTCCTGGACGGACAGGGCATTTTGTATGTTCCGAATCTTGCCAATGATCCCGGCATCCAGTTCTTTGTCCAGGTTGATAATAATTATAGCAGTGCCGTCCTGGCGGTCTCTTCCAAGGAAGAGTCTTCCGATATTGGTCTGCGCCTCGCCAAGTATGGTCCCGATCTTTCCCACGGTTCCGGGCATATCCCTGTTGTAGATGACCAACATGTAGCCTTTAGGTATTACCTCTATCGGGTAGTTGTCTATATCTACAAACCTCAGATCATTGTCTTTGAAAACAGAGCCGGTCAAATAACGCGATCCGCCTTTGACCTCGACAGTGATCTTTATTGTATTGGTGAAGATCTTTTCTTCTGAGGAATGTGATTCGACCAGGTCGATATGTCTCTCCTTGATCAGGACAGGGGCATTTACATCGTTGACATCATCGATAAACGCGGAGAAAAACCCTTTGATACCTGCAATGGTTACGGGTTTTGTGTCCAATGCCGCCGCATCACCTGTATAGGAGATGGTTATCTTCTGGATTCCCCCTGAGATTGTCTGCCCCAGGAAAGAACCCATCTTTTCCGCAAGGTTGATATAGGGCCTTATTTTCGGCATCATCTCCGGGTTAACGGACGGGACATTGAGGGCGTTTCGGATCACATCGTTTTTAAGGTAGTCAACTATTTGTTCTGCCACGGCAATGGCCACGTTTTCCTGTGCCTCGTGTGTAGATGCGCCAAGGTGCGGTGTACATATGCATTTGGGGTGGTTTACAAGGTCCCTGTCCTCCGGGGGTTCCTTTGTATAGACATCGATGGCCGCCCCGGCCACCTTGCCTGAATCAAGGGCGTCCAGCAGGGCCTTTTCATCGATAATGCCGCCCCTTGCACAGTTTAGCACCATGACCCCGGTCTTCATTTTTTCAAAGGCTTCAGCCCCTACGAGCCCTTTTGTCTCCTTCATAAGGGGGGTGTGAACGGTGATATAATCTGAACGTGTATATACCTCATCGATCCCTGCCAGGGTTATACCCATCTCTTCCGCCAGTTCATTGCTGACAAAGGGATCGTATACAATGACGTTCATCTTCAGACCCCTGGCCCTTGATGCCACGACAGATCCGACCCGTCCCATGCCTATGATGCCCAAGGTCTTGTTCAGAACCTCTCTTCCCGGGAATTTTTTCTTTTCCCATTTGCCCGCTTTCATGGAAGCGGTTGCCTGGGGGATATTGCGTGTCAATGCCATGAGCATGGCAATGGTGTGTTCTCCTGTGGTTACGGTGTTGCCTCCAGGGGTGTTCATAACCACTATACCCTGTCTGCTGGCTGCCTTGATGTCGATATTGTCAACACCGGCCCCGGCCCTGCCGATAACCTTGAGTTTGGTTGCAGCGGCAATGAGCTTTGGTGTGGCTTTGGTGGCCGACCTTACAACCAGGCCGTCATATTCCCCAATGATCTTCAGGATCTCTTCCGGCGCAAGCCCTGTATTTACATCGACATCAAACCCCGCCTGTTTCAGTATCTCAACACCCCTGTCTGAAAGCTTGTCGCTTATTAATATCTTCACACCTACCTCCTTCATGATTGAACTCATAGACCGATATGCTTTCTAACAAAAGGATAATTGCGTGTCAATGATCTGGTTTGACATGATCTGGTTTAACATGATCCTTGGCCTTTATGCTTTTATACTGTTGATGAACGCATTCAATTTTGGCCCGAGTTTTTCAACTATTGCTTTGTATTCTATTCTCCCCAATTTCTAATTTCCAATTTCCAATTTCAAGCCGTGAACGGCTACTTTTATATAAATACCTTTCTGGTCGCTTTACACCTTTTGACAATTGTGCTACTGACCACGGTGATGCAGGGTTTTAAGGGGTTAGCTTGTTGAAAATGCAGAGAAGATATACATGTATGCAAAATCGGGATCTTTGCATGCCTGCCATTATCTTATTGAGGTCTCTATGTCTGAACAAACTGTGATTGTTGATGGTAAAAAGGTGTCTGCCGACGGGTCCACTCTGGGTGATTTTATCCGGAACAGGGACGTGATTGCCGCTTTGGTTGAAGGACAAGCGGTCGATCTTTCAACCCCGGCTGAGGGTGTTTTTGAGATTCAAACCATTAAAGGGGAGTCGGACCAGGGGCTTCAGGTGATCCGTCATTCTGCAGCACATGTGATGGCTGAGGCGGTACAGGCCCTTTTCCCGGATGCACGGCCGACCATCGGTCCTGCCACAAAGGATGGGTTTTACTATGATTTTGACAGGGAGGAACCCTTTTCCTCGGATGATATAGAGGCGATAGAAAAAAAGATGGATGAGCTGATAAAAGCGGATAATCCATTTATACGTTCAGAGATGACAAAGGCAGAGGCCCTGGATTTCTTTGAAGGTAAGTCAGAGCCCTTTAAGGTGGAGATCATCTCTGACCTGGACGAAGAGAGGTTTTTTCTCTATGAGCAGGGGGGTTTTATTGATCTCTGCCGCGGTCCGCATATCCCCTCGACCGGATATATCCGTGCATTCAAGTTATTGTCTGTTGCCGGCGCATACTGGAGGGGCGATGAAAACAACAGGATGCTCCAGCGTATCTATGGTACGGCCTTTGGATCAAGAAAGGAGCTGAAAAAGCACCTGAACCTCATTGAGGAGGCAAAAAAGAGGGATCACAGGCGGCTCGGCCGGGACCTGGAACTCTTTATGGTCTCGGACGAGGTTGGCCCCGGGCTTGTCATATTCCTGCCAAAGGGCGGCATGCTCAGGAACCTCATCGAGGAGTTTGACCGCAGGATACATCTCAATGCAGGATATGATATCGTGTATGGTCCGAACATGCTGAGAGACAGGGCATGGAAGATTTCGGGACATATGGATTATTACAAGGAAAACATGTATTTTACAGAGATTGATGGGCAGACTTACGGCATCAAGCCCATGAACTGTATCTCTCATATCCTTATTTACAAGTCAAAGGTGAGGAGCTACAGGGATCTTCCTTTGCGGTATTTTGAGCTGGGTACGGTGGCCAGGCATGAAAAATCAGGTGTGCTGCATGGGCTGCTCAGGGTCAGGCAGTTTACCCAGGATGATGCCCATATCTTCTGCCGCGAGGATCAGCTTTTGGATGAGATCACGGGCGTCATGGCAATGATCCATGATGTTATGGACGTGTTCGGGTTTGATTATGCAATGGAGATAAGCACCCGTCCGGACAAGTCCATAGGCACGGATCATGACTGGGCCATGGCCACAAAAGCACTCAGGGACGCGCTTGACCGAAAAGGGCTGTGCTATGAGATCAATGAGGGTGATGGTGCCTTTTATGGTCCCAAGATCGATGTAAAGATCAAGGATGCAATCGGTCGCGAGTGGCAATGCGCCACCATACAGTGTGATTTTTCTCTGCCCGAGAGGTTTGATATGCATTATATCGGCAGTGACGGTGACAGGCACCGCCCAGTTATGCTTCACCGTGTCATCCTTGGCACCATAGAGCGTTTCATGGGGGTGCTTATCGAGCATTATGCAGGGGCGTTTCCTGTCTGGCTTGCACCTGTACAGGCGGTGATAATGAATATCACGGACGATCAGGCAGAATATGCCTCAGGTGTAGCCGATGAGCTGAAAAAGGCCGGGATACGTATCGAACTCGACCTGAGAAACGAAAAGATCGGATTCAAAATCCGGGAGGCAAGGCTGAAAAAGGTTCCCTATATGGTTGTTATTGGCGACAGGGAAAGAGACGATAAGGTGATTACCGTGCGGGGGCGTAGCGGGGACCAGGAAGTCATGGATACCCGGGGTTTTATTTCGGCTATAGGAGATCAGGGTCCGAAGATCTAAACCTTGTTGACAACAAAAGTGTCCTGGGTTAGTAAAGGGCGAATAATTTTATCAAAAATGATTAGGAGGCTGTCATAGGAAAAAAAAGAAGCAGGCCGGTTGAGCGAAAGGTGGATAAAATCCGGGTCAATGACCGCATAGTTACCAGTAGTGTCCGTGTCATCGCACCCGATGGAGAACAGCTTGGTATCATGACCGTGCCTGTAGCCATAGAGCGTGCCAGGGACGATTATGGCATGGATCTGGTAGAGGTTGCGCCCAAGGCAAGGCCTCCTGTATGCCGTATCATGGAGTATGGTAAATACAAGTACGAGAAGTCCAAGAGGGACCATCTGGCAAAGAAAAAGCAGAAGGTCATTGTGGTCAAGGAGATAAAGTTCCGGCCCAAGACGGATGAGCATGATTACCAGTTCAAGCTTAAACATATAATCAAATTTCTCAAGGCAGACAACAAGGTAAAGGTTGTAATTTTTTTCAGGGGCAGAGAGGTAGTGCATAAAGACAAGGGTTATGCAATATTGAAAAGGGTGCGTGAAGAGGTCGCTGATATTGGAACAGCTGACAATGAACCAAAATTTGAGGGACGGACAATGATCATGATGATGTCTCCCACACATAGCTAAGGAGTCTGGTGATGAAACAGAAGACAAATCGGAGTGCGGCAAAGAGGTTTACAAAGACAGGTAATGGCAAGATTAAAAGAAATAAGGCCTATAAGAGTCATCTTCTTACATGCAAGACAACCAAGCAGAAGAGGAAGTTGAGGCTCTCATCTTTGGTGGATCCGGCAAACCTCGCTGGCGTAAAGAGGATGCTCCCATATCTATAGATTTTTAAGAAACACTTTTTTCCATATAAAGACTAAAGAGGTAAAAGATGAGAATAAAACGCGGAAAGATTGGTGCAAGAAAGAGAAAGACCCTTCATCGCAAGACAAAGGGTTTTGTTGGGGGAAGGGGAAGCCTTCTAAGCACGGCAAAGGAATCATTGAACAAGTCACTGGCCTATGCCTACAGGGACAGACGCCAGAGAAAAAGAGATTTCAGGCGGCTCTGGATCACCAGGATAAGCGCGGCCGTGAAGATGAGAGGACTGAACTATTCAAAATTCGTGCATAATTTGAAGGTTGCGGGTGTGGATCTGGATCGCAAAATCCTTTCTGATATCGCCATCAGCGATCCAAAGGGTTTTTCCTTTATAATGGATTCTGTTGCGAAGCCTTAGATGGAAGGACAGCTCGAAGCATTAAAGACCACCTTTGAGCAGGGGCTCGCAGAGATTCGTGATATGGATGGCCTGGATGCGCTCAGGGTTGCCTATCTTGGACGCAAGGGAAGGCTCACCTCCATACTCAGGCAGATGAAAGAGGTGGATCCCGAGGACAGACCCAGGATTGGCACCCTTTCCAACCAGCTCAAGGGTTTTATGGAAAAGGCCATGGAGGCAAAAGCTGCATCCATCAAAGCCGCAGGGACAATAAACGCCATCGACGTGACATTGCCCGGACGTATGCCAAGGAAGGGTTTTGTTCATGTTATCAATCAGGTCTCAGCCGAAATGGTCGGGATTTTTGAAGACCTGGGTTTTGATGTTGCCACCGGTCCTGAGGTGGAAGATGAATACCATAATTTCGAGGCGCTCAATATCCCGGCGCATCATCCTGCCAGGGATATGCAGGACACCTTTTATTTTAATGACCATACCCTGCTGAGGACCCACACCTCGCCGGTACAGATCCATGTCATGGAGGCACAGAAACCACCCATAAGGGTTATTGCCCCGGGAAAGGTGTACCGTTGCGATTCGGATGTGAGCCATACCCCGATGTTTCACCAGATCGAGGGCCTGTGGATAGAAGAGGGGATCACCTTTGAACACCTCAAAGGGGTGCTCTATTCCGTGATACACCGGCTTTTCGGCAAAGATGTTCCCCTTCGGTTCCGGCCGTCGTTTTTTCCCTTTACCGAGCCCTCTGCCGAGGTGGATATAGGGTGCATCATCTGTAAGGGCAAGGGGTGCAGGGTGTGCGGCAATACCGGATGGCTCGAGGTATTAGGGTGCGGCATGGTCGATCCCTCAGTGTATGCCCATACAGGGATCGATGAATCAAAGATCACGGGCTTTGCCTTTGGTCTGGGTGTGGAGAGGATCGCCATGCTCAGGTACGGCATCGATGATATACGCCTTTTCTTTGACAATGACATGAGATTCCTTTCTCAGTTTGATGGAAAATAGATAATGAATATCAGTTACCGATGGATAAAAGAGTTTGTCGATATTGACATGGATGCCAATGCCCTTGCCGATTGCCTGACCATGAGCGGAACCGAGGTGGAGGGGGTGGTCCATCAGACCATACCCGAAGAGGTGGTGTGTGCCCGTATATTGGAGGTTACACCCCATCCGGAAGCGGATCGTCTTCATGTATGTACAGTGGATAACGGCAGCGAACATCTCCAGGTCATCTGCGGTGCCCCGAATGTGAGAAAGGGGCTTATGGTGGCCCTTGCCCCGCAAGGGTGCATTCTTGGCGAGGGCATGAAGATAAAGAAGTCAAAGATACGTGGTGTTGAATCTTTTGGCATGCTTGTCTCTGAAAAAGAGCTCGGCCTTACGGATGATCACGAAGGTATCATTGAGATAGACCAGATAGACGAAAAAGCGATGGACCGGGTCAGGCCCGGGGATTGTTTTTTGAGGGCACTGGACCTGGAGGACTGGGTCCTGGATGTCAATGTGACGCCGAACCGGGGCGACTGCCTCTCCGTGCTCGGGCTCGCCCGGGAGCTTTCCGCTATATTCAACCAGGATCTTCATCTCCCTGCGTTTGACCTGGTCGAGGATGAGTGCACAATAGACAATAAAATCCAGGTGAGCGTATTGGATACACATGCCTGTCCCAGGTATGCGGCCAGGTTTCTGGATAATGTGCGTATAGCCAAAAGTCCGTTTTTTATGAGACGCAGGCTTTTTTCCTCCGGCATACGCGCCATAAACACGGTCGTGGATATCACGAACTATGTGCTGATGGAATATGGTCAGCCCATGCATGCCTTTGACTATAACCGTCTCAATGATCACAGTATAGTGGTGCGAAGGGCAGGTCACGGCGAAAGATTCCTTACCCTTGATTCACAGGAAAGGACAATGGATAAAGATGATCTTTTCATATGCGACGGCAAGGGGCCAGTTGCCATTGCCGGCATCATGGGAGGAGAGTCATCCGAGGTGGTGCCAGAGACAAACAGCGTGGTCCTTGAAAGCGCGTTTTTTGATCCAATTACCATACGGCGGACAGCAAAGAGGTTGAATCTTTCCACAGAGGCCTCATATCGTTTTGAGCGCGGGGTCGACCCTGAAATACAGACAGAGGCATTGAGACGGGCGGCATACCTCATGGGCGAGTTTGCGCACGCGCGTATATGGTCGGGCGAGATCGACGTGAATCACCTGGATTATACACAAAAAGACATCATGCTTGAGCCTTCATACCTCAGGCGTATCCTTGGAACGAATATCCCGCTCGATGATGTAGGGGATGTATTTACCAGGCTGGGCGCAGTGGTTGAAAGACAGGACAAAGGCTGGGCAATATCCCCCCCGATGTTCAGACATGACCTTGTAAGGCCGGTTGATCTTGTTGAGGAATATGCCCGTATCTATGGGATGGACAGGATTGAACCAAGGTTGCCGGCCTTTGTTCCCGTTGAGATGAAACATGAGAAGACTGCCGTGGAACAGATGCGTCTTTGTCTGGCCTCCATGGGGTTCACAGAGGTGATCACCTACTCCTTTATAGCCGGTCAGTGGGAAAAATGGTTCGATACAAAGATGCTCGGGCTGAAGAATCCTATATCGGATGAACTGAGCCACATGCGGACCTCTCTCATACCAGGCATTTCAGGGGTGATTGAAAAAAACAAAAAGAAACAGATCCGCGACGTATATGTCTTTGAAACGGGCAAATGTTTTTTTCCCGTGGATGGAAGGGATCTTCCTGAAGAGGTTGAACGTCTTGCAATAGCCATATCCGGGGCCCGAAGGGATACACACTGGTCTGATCCTTCCTCAAAGGTGGATTTTTATGACATAAAGGGGATTGCCCTGGCCGTGGTCGGGCCTGCTGTTTTCAGATCCTCCTCGCATGCCTTTTTGAGGCCCGGAGAACAGGCGGACATTTATGTGGAAGACCAGAAGGCAGGTGTCATCGGGTGTCTGCATCCCGATATCCTGGATGCAATCGACATGGACGATGCCATATATGTCCTGGAGATCGACACCCGCTTTGCGTTTGCAGAGAAATTTAAAGGCATGGAGCCCATACCGCGGTTTCCAGGGACAGCCAGGGATCTCTCCCTTGTAGTGGATGAAAAGATCACCTATGAGGGGATTGAACAGGCGGTAACAGAGTGCAGAATAAAAGAGATCCAGGCAATCATGCCGGTTGATCTCTATCACGGCGACAGGTTGCCGGATGGGCTCAAGGGGCTCACCATACGCATATCATACAGGTCCGATACAAAGACCCTCTCAGACAAGCAGGTAGCCAAGTGGCAGAAAAAGGTCGTGCGCTCCCTTGAGGACAGGCTGGGTATTCGTATAAGGGATTGATTTCATGTTTTTTAAATTCAGAGGTAAGCGTTGGGTGAACGATTACCTCTGGATTTGTGTTTATTCTTGTTCGTCCTTGACATACTGTGGCGTGTGCTGGTGGACATAGTCCGAGATCCATACGTTTTCCGGTTTGTCCTTTCTCCACTTTTCCATCATTTTTTTGTCGATATTGGAGGGCGGATTTGCGGTAAATACAAAGGCCAGGTCGTGTCTTGAATCTTCGCGGATCAGTTCAAAGATGCCCATCCATGTCTCTTCGGGTTTTATTGATGAGGATATGCCCGCATCAAACAGGCTTTTTGTTATTCCCTTCACCCAGTTATCCATGTCTCCCCCTACATCAAAGATTATCAGACCGTCTGCATCGATTGCATCCATGAGTGATTTAAAGGCGGTAAAGGTTATGTTTGCCGGCATGAATTCGCCTTCTTCTGTGGTTTTTATGGTCTGTTCTATTGTCGCAACAACCTTTTTTGTGTCCATCCTGTTTTTGTCCTCCTTCAAGGGGTGTCACAATTGTATTGTATATCGGCCGCAGTGATGCCTGTTTTACCCGTATCCAGGCTTTCCCCTGGGATGGAT
>JAYEKR010000208.1:0-2417 GCA_034661115.1 Thermodesulfobacteriota bacterium
GGAATGACAACACGGGAGTCTTGAATTTGGCCCTGCTTTTTTATTGATTTCAGGCCGTTGGCATGGAGGTGAATATACCCCTGGGATCTACCTCATTGCGCAGGATATGAAGTGTCTCATCAGAGGGCATGACGGTCTGGGGTATATCACCCTGGGGCACAAGGATTTCAAAGCCGGTGGAGGCCTGGACCAGATCCACGGTCATCCCCGGGTTCAAGGTCTTTATGCGCATTCTCTTGGTCTGTGGTTCAAAGTCAAAGATGCCACACTGGGTGACAACCGCGACAGGTCCGTTTCCAGGGAGTCCTGCCTCCTGGCGTGAATTGTCTCCGTCCAGGTGTCCCACTGAGGTGACAAAATCAACCCGTTCAGGGAATTTGTCCGGTATCTGCAGGCCCACCAGGACCATGTTCTCGGTAAGGGATGTAAGGTCATTGTTTCCCCCTGATCCGGTCAGACGCACCTTTGGGTTCAAAAAATCATTCCCGATCATGTGTGTATTCACGTTTCCATACATATCCACCTGCGCAAACCCTAAAAAGGCGATATCCACGTATCCATTGGCGCATTGACCAAAGGAATATGCCATTTCAAGGTTGCTTGTGGCCTTTCTCCATGTAAAGGGACACCCCACTGACCATGGCAGACCGCCCTCAAGGGGGTTCTGTCCGCCGGATTCATAGACCATGGTGATATTGGGTGCATGTGTCTTGTGCGCCAGTATCCCCGCTACCATGGGAAGCCCTGTCCCCACATAGATAACGCTATGGTCCTTTATCTGTTGAGAAAGTGTGTATGCCAGTATCTCCAACGGGTTTGCCGGTTCCATCTGTTTCATTGCTTTATTCCTCCTGCCCCTGCCGGGTCTGCGTAACAAAGGCCATTAGCTGCCCTTGTTCAGACGCTGTCGGCCGGGGTTTTGTTATATATGATAATCACTCATCGATATCTGTGTATTCAGCCCATATCCCGAAGTTTTTTCCCTGACAGTGCATCTCCTTAATAAAAGAGTCCTGAATCATGGTCCTTGGTGTATTCCTCATAGGAAAAGTCGATATCTTCATTATCCCCCTCTGCGGCCTTTGTCTGCCTTTTTGCCTCGGCAATCCATCTGGCCCCCCCGAGCTTTTCCACAAACTCGAACTGGTCCTTTGTATCCATGACCCAGTAGTCAAGCATTTCCTTGAAGTTTTCATCCGACAGGCCGCCGTGCCGGACAAATTTTTCCCACCACTGGCGTGACCAGTAATAACATCCCGGCATATTCCCGGGAACGGCCCCGAATGGAAGCTCCACCACTGCATCGGCATATGAAAAGGGCAGAATCGTCCCTTTTTTGCAGTAGCGGATATCTGTCTCCGGTACGATCTCCTCGGCCGTGATAATGACCTTTCTGGCCGATGCTGCCAGGGCAAAATCATTGACCACCGGTCCATAGATATAGGCATTGCCATATTTATCCGCAGCATGCACATGGATGATAACCACATCCGCATACAGGGCCGGGATAAATACCACAGGATCCTTGTCCTTACGCATGGGGTTTTGCATGACACGGGTATAAGGATTGTATTTCAGGATGTCAGACTCGAGCATCTGTTTGGAGAAGATCCCTGGCGCCCCGAGCTGGGCCGCCTTGAGACCAATAGCCACGCCGCCGTGACTCCATTCGGAAAGGATGTTAACGTTTTTGTTTTTGAGCTGGCGCGAATAATTGCGGTCATACCCCCTCATCTCCACCCCGATATAGGAATTATGAGAGGCGCACGCCACACCATAATTGATCATGTAGCTCTGGTTTGTGTTCGGCGCACCGATCACCTGGAGATTCTTTTTTTTCTGCCGCATGATCTCAAAGAAGCCCTGGTGACAGGTTCGGACATAGGAGAACCCCGCGTCAGATAATATGTCACCATCCTGGACGTATTTGTCTATGGCCTCGGACAGGTCCATTCTTTTATCCACCTTGGCCCTTTCCTTTTCCAGGTGTGCCTGCCTGGCCGACTCAGAATCCACAAGACGGTCCAGGACAGAGGTATCCTCTATCCCAAGGTTTTTCAGGGCTTCTTCATTGTAATGGAATCTGCTCATTCATATCCTCCTTGTTTTTCTCAAGATATATCTAGCATACCATAACATAGAACAAAAAGAAAATGAATACTGATTCACTGTTCATAAAAACCTTTATTACTCACATACAAGCAGGGACAGGAGACAGGAGAACGGAGACAGGAGACAGAAGAACCGGAGAACCGGAAAAGGCCTCACCGCAGAGACGCAGGGAACGCAGAGTTAACCCCCTATATAATATCCAAAGATAACCGTCACGCACGCGGAGGCGGGGGTCCAGAAGAACGGAGAACCGGAGAACCGGAAAAGGCCTCACCGCAGAGACGCAGGGAACGCAGAGTTAAACA
>JAYEKR010000209.1:0-2406 GCA_034661115.1 Thermodesulfobacteriota bacterium
CGGGTAAACCCCAGGGGCCTGACTCTCGGAACAATCAGACCGTCCTAACTATCTTCTTCTCCGGCCCATGCCGCCACCGCCACCGCCACCCATGCCCTGACCAGACCCCATGCCAAAATGATCTTTGACATTCGCATCCTGTGAGGCGCTCAGCTTCCCGGCCTTGTATGCATCCACTGCATCACTCACACTCCCTTTGGCCCCGATAAACACCTTGATGCCTGCGGCATTAAAGACCTGAAAGGCATTGGGCCCGCAGTTACCTGTAACAACCGCGCCAGCCCCCTTTTCAACGATTGACTGGGCCGCACTTATCCCGGCTCCGCCACCGGCCGCTGCAGAGGCATTGGAAATAGCTTCATGTTCCCCTGTATCCATATCCAGGATATGGAAATACGCACATCGTCCAAATCTGGGATCTGCCTGATCCTTCAGGTCAGACCCAGATGCTGAAACTGCAATCTTCATAAAATCTCTCCTTCCCGGATTGAGACCATACACCCCATCCAGATAAAATAAAAGCCGGACCCGGGCATATATTCTCCGAACCCGAACCCATTAATCGAAGAAAAAATGCAAACTGTCAAGATCCGGCTACAAAAACCTATTCTTTCTTTTCTTTCTCCATATCCGCGATTTTTTTGTTTGTGGCCTCAAGGGTTGTTTCAAGATAGTCGGCCTGCTGCCTCAGGGCATCTATCTGGGCCTTTTCGTTATATCCCGCCGGGGCAAACGGCACATTGCCATAAGCACCATAAGGAGAACCATTGGCAAAAAAACGGTTGCGCCTGCCCCATGGGCCGCCTCCTCCACGGAAATTCCCTCCCCTGAAACCTCCTCCACTATACTGGTTTGTATACCCCGGGACCTCATTACCGACACAAAACCCGGCACGCCTTCCTGTCATAGGCCCCATTCCTGCTGGTCCACTTCTATCTCCACCTGGCATAATATATCCTCCTTTGTAATTTTTTTATCTTCTCTGTGACCGGCCAGGCCCGGATGAACGGCCAGTACGGCCTGTTCCTGCACCCTGACCTGTACCCTGACCTGCGCCCTGACCCTGACCACGGTTTACCCCTTGTACCGAAGAACCCCTGGAGGGGTTTGTGCCTCTGGATGATCCTCCACATCCACCGGCTCCTCTTCCTGTTCCCGGCCCCTGACTTTGGGGGCCTGTTCCATCGCCTCTTGGCATATCATTTCTCCTTATTACTGTTTTCTTTGTCGTCGATCGCCTCGTACTTGACATTCCGGATATATTTATCTCCTTCCGCCGGAGCGCCAAGGACCTTTCGCCCAAAGGACCGGAGAATACCGTCCTTTTTGGACAGATCCGTCAGGGCCAGGCCCAAAAGGGCCACCCCTGCAGTCCCTCTTCCAATCCCCCTGCGTCCTAAAAACCCGGAAGCCAACGAAACTACAGTCTCTGTCTTTGTAGTTCCGCAACCCCCAAGACCTCTCCCGGTCATTGGGCCTGAACCCAAAGGCCCGGTTCCATCACCTCTGGCCATAGCTGCACCTCCTTTTATCGTTTTTTTCTTCCATAACCTGTTCTCCTTCCCCTGCCCCTTCCCTGAGCCCGACCATGGCCGGGCATCATAAAGACAGCATCCCTCAATGCCCCGTGGATAAAGGCAAAAAACACCTCATCGATATCCCCGGTCACCTCCGGAATGATCCGGATGCCCGAATAAGAGATCATCGCAGCCGCATCCATGGATATGGCCCCGCATATAAGGAGATCAACCCCGGATTCCGCCAGCCTTGTTACACGCCCCGGCATAAAATCCTCATGAACAACCATCTCGACATTGCCGGTCATCTCATTGCCAGATATATCAATAACACGGAACCTTGTCGCAAAATCAAAGACCGTGGCCACCCGATCATGGCTGACTGGAATCGCTATCCTCATATATATTCTATAAAGCAAAGGGCATGCCAAAATCCTACCTTTCTGTAACCCGCTGGATATACAGCAGATGAATAGAGACACCCATTAACCCAAACCAGATTAGTCGCATATCGCAACCCTAGTAGGCTCGCGATAGTCGCATATTGCACCTTTCGTTAATCGGGGGAGAACCGGAGACCGGAGACAGGAGACAGGAAAGGCTTCACCGCAGAGACGCAGAGGACGCAGAGTTAAAACCCTGTATAATATCCAAAGATAACCGTCACGCACGCCTGCCTGCTGCAGGCAGGCCTGCGAAGTGCGTCGCACGCAGACAGGCGAAAGCGGGGGTCCAGAAACGTCAATTATCTGAAACACTGGATTCCCGCCTTCGCGGGAATGACGGTGTCGGTGTTCCTGTTATTGTAACTGTTCACGGAACGTGCTTTCCGCGTCACCCCCGCGAAAGCGGGGGTCCAGAAACGTCAATTGCCTGGAACACTGGATTC
>JAYEKR010000210.1:0-2350 GCA_034661115.1 Thermodesulfobacteriota bacterium
CAGAGCTGCCAATGCAACTTTTGCCTTAAAATTTGCCGAGTGATTCCGTCTTGTCCTTCTCATTTTCTTGCTCATTTCTTTGACCGTATTTCATCGGCCTGTTTTGAGCAAGACTTTCACTTATAGACCTGTCCGAAATTCCGAAGCCACTTCTGTCGGACACATCTGTGAACTGGCGGGCAAGGATACCCTCTTTGGCTCCCCGCACCACCCCTATAGCGTAAGCGTCAAATAAACCCCATCCAGTCAAGCCAGCTGTTGCATGCCATGATTGGTTATTCAGAAACAAGGTCAAAAAGCATTTGGGCTTAGGTTGAGGTAAGGCCCTGTACGTTTACCTTTGTCGAGGTTTCAGCTATGGTGCTTAATCGTAATTTGCACGGGTCTTTTCGTCGCTCATGGTCGGCGCGACAAGTGGTTTCCATGCGGAGTCTTCCCATGTCCTAAGATGTGTATGCATATCAAGGTACTTTTTTGGTATGGGGTGCGTGCCTATCACGACTTTGACCCCATAGCGTTTTTCAAGAAAGGCCCTGAAGGTTTCAATATGGGGGCAGGGGGGATAACCAACTACCAGGCCGGTAGCTAAATGAATAACCTCTGCCCCATTCTTCACCATCTCTTCGCCTGCATATTCTATGTTGCCTCCTGGGCAACCATCACAGGTTGTATAACCAACCAGAACAAGGTCGATGTTTGTGTATATACTGAAAGCCCCTTCCTTGTTCCTCATCGCCCGCAGGCATTTTCCGCCCGCACAGCGGCGGTAACGATCGCAGATAATTATTCCAATCTTTGTCTCTGATTCCATTTTCGCTCCTTTCAATTTCCATTCAGTCAATTATCCCGGCATTAGACGCCGGTCATTTTTTCATTAGGGCGTTAAGGTAATCTGTATTTTCCGATCCTGTCGTTATGCAGACTGCCCAGGTAGAGATAACCGTTATATTCTTTTGCCGAAGTGATTTCCGCAAGGTGTTTTCCTGTGGGATCATGTAAGCTTTTGGTGATGTTCCCTTGTTCATCCAGGGCCAGAACCAGGCCATAGGGTTTTGGTTCAGGCCATAAGGCCCTGGGCAGTTTGGATATCTGGGCCTTTAGAAAGGGCATGGGCTGGATCTTGTCCGCTGTTTTATTTCGAACAGTAAAGAGAGCCAGCCAGAATGTCCCCTTGCGGTTGCTTGAGATGTTATCAGGAAATCCCGGCAGATTATCAATAAAGATTTCATGTGTCCCTGCCTTGGGGCCTTTCAACCAGTAGCGGATGATCCTGTAACGGTAAGTTTCATTGATTAGAACAAAGTCTTCATCTTGAGATAAGGCCACGCCGTTGGCAAAACAAATGTTTTTTAATAGAACCTCAACCTGGCCAGTGGCCGGGTCGCAGCTCATGAACCTGCCGTGCGGCTTTGATTCCATAAGATCGTAGAGATATTCATCCTGCCCATACTTGGAGCTTGCATCCGTGAAATAGATGGTCCCATTGCTGGAAATATCCAGGGCATCGGTGAACCTGAAGGGGACTCTATTTGCTGAGGTGGCCAGGGTTTTAATCTCCCCCTGGGGATCAATGGAAAGCAGACCTTTATGGGAATCACAGACAATCAGGTTTTTGTTTTTATCAAAATGGAGGCCCAGTGGGCGGCCTTTGGTTTCGGCAAAGGTCGTTAGCTTGCCATCCGGCATAAGGCGCATGATTTTTCCACCCGGTGTTCCTCCATAGACGCAGCCCTGGCTGTCCACTGCCACCTCTTCCGGACCATTGATTTTGCCCAGGGCCAAAAGCTCGGCCTTTTGCAGGAGGTCGTTTGGCGCCAGCGCACCGGTCAACTCCTGCGGTTCGGGCGGTGTGTAAGCCACAGGGTCAATGGGGGCCGGTTGGAGAATAAAGATTGTGATTAAGATTATCAAAAATCCAACTATTCCCAGGATTGTTTTTTTCATGCCTTGATCCTCCTTCTTTTTGAAATGGGGATGTTCCCCATATAACCTGGATTCCCGCCACCTCATAACGATGAGGGGGAAACGACACCGAGGGTTTCGTAGAGTTTCTGTTGCTTTTTGGTGATTTCGCCCACACGCAAGTCTTTTCCGGGTCTGCCGAAGCATTCTATCACATCGAATTGATCCAGCAAACCTTGAAGAGTATACTTGCCAAACAGGTTGTTATCGAGATACCTGATGGTAATCTTTCCTATGGGATGAGGAATCTCGGGCGGGATGTATACGCAATGGTATAACAGGAGGCACCAATCGGCAGGGCATATATTTCAGGGAAGAGTCGCGCGAAGTGGTGAGAAATGCGCGTCTGGTAGGAAGGCCGGAACTGAGAGAGCTTTTTCAAGGAAGG
>JAYEKR010000211.1:0-11733 GCA_034661115.1 Thermodesulfobacteriota bacterium
GGGAAAAACAGCAGAAAACTTTATATGAAAATAACAGGAACACCACCACAGTCATTAGTCATTCCCGCCTGCCTGCGTGCGACGCACAGGC
This sequence comes from Thermodesulfobacteriota bacterium, assembly GCA_034661115.1. Taxonomy (GTDB): domain Bacteria; phylum Desulfobacterota; class Desulfomonilia; order UBA1062; family UBA1062; genus JAYEKR01. Next base: position 92 of record JAYEKR010000211.1, read on the forward strand.
AGGCGGGGGTGACGGTTATCTTTGTGATATTATATAGGATTCTAACTCCGCGTCCTCTGCTCCTCAGCGGTGAGGCCTTTTTTTCATCCCTGGTTAAGAACGCAGATCATGCGGGTTTATATGACACAGGGCGCGGGGTGTTTTTCCACGCCCTGTATTGTATTGATCAAAGATCGTTTGCTGTGATTTCCTTAAAGTCAAGGCCCAAGCTTGAGGCCACGCCCTGGTGGGTCAGATTTCCATTGAAGGTATTGATGCCTTTTAAGAGCGCCAGGTCTTTTGCTGCATCCTTGAGCCCCTTGTTCGCGATACTCAATGCATAGGGAATGGTCGCCTCTGAAAGCCCCCATGTGGAGGTAACAGGGACCGCTCCGGGCATGTTTGCGACACAATAATGCACAATACCGTCCACCATGAAGATGGGATCGTCATGATAGGTCGCATGGGTATTCTCGCAGCATCCACCCTGGTCTACCGCCACATCCACGATAACCGCGCCCTTTTTCATGAGCCTTACATCACTGGAGGTGATAAGCTTGGGTGCGGCGGCTCCAGGGATAAGGACCGCTCCTATCACGAGGTCAGAGGTCTCCATGCAGCGCACAATATTCGCAGGCGTGGAGTAAAGTGTCTCGATAGCATTGCCATAAAGATTATCAAAAAACTGCAACCTCTGCTTGCTGATATCCAGAACACGGACCTTTGCCCCCATGCCCATGGCAATCTTGGATGCATTGAGCCCTACTGTTCCACCACCGACAATGGTAACAATCCCCTTGGAGACACCGGGGATACCGCTGAGAAGCACACCCCTTCCGCCATAGGTCGATTCCAGATATTTGGCCCCTTCCTGGACAGAAAGCCGGCCGGCCACCTCGCTCATGGGCTCAAGCAAAGGCAGATGTCCGCTATCAAGCTGAACGGTCTCAAAGGCGACTCCAGTGACCCCATTGTCCAGCAGGGCTTTTGTCTGGGGCATATCAGCGGCAAGGTGAAGGTAGGTAAAGAGAATCTGACCCTCTTTTAATAAACCCCATTCCTCTTCCAGGGGTTCCTTGACCTTATAGACCATGTCCGCAATATTAAAAACCTCTTCATGGGTATCGAGGATTACAGCGCCGGAAGCCTTATAGTCTTCGTCCGTGATATTTGCGCCAAGACCAGCCCCGGTCTCAACAAAAACCTCATGCCCTGACAATCTGAAGGCATGGACCCCATCCGGTGTGATACCAACCCTGTTTTCAAGCTTTTTAATCTCTTTGGGTACGCCTATTTTCATAATATCCTCCTATGTGGTGAGCAACTACTCACCCCTTAACAACGACCTTCTTTCATGTCAACACAAAATACGTATAGAATAATATTTTTCTCTTTGTGTTTCATAAAAGGTAAATTATCCACGTTAAATTGTACATATCCACAAACAGGAACCATGGGGCATAATTCCCAACCTCATCCCGTCCACAGGGGCTCTGAATAGGGGAATAGCGCGGAAATAGCGGGAATAGCGGGACGCCCTTGGCACAGAGGGGTTGACCATAAACCCCGGAGTGTATTATGCTTCTGTAATTAATAGATGGATGGAGGCAGCATGCAGGTAGAAACCGTTGTGGTCACCGAGTTTATGACCAACTGCTTTATTGTATCGGATGAAGAGACAAAAAAGGCCCTGGTGATCGATCCTGGAGGGGACGCGCACAAGATCCTCAACAAGATCAATTCCATGGACATCGAGGTCATCGGTATCGTTGACACACACGGTCATGTTGACCATGTGGGCGCCAACCGGGAGATCAGGGATACGTTCGGCGTGGAGGTCATGCTTCACCGGTTAGACCTGCCCATGCTTCAGGCCGCGTCAAAGATGGCCACCATGTTCGGGGTACGAATCGAACAACCCCCGGACCCGGAGAGGTTCATTGCAGAGGGTGATATTATCCGGATGGGGAATACGACATTCAAGGTCATCGAGACACCCGGCCATTCCCCGGGGGGCATCTCTCTAATGTGTTCAGACAATAAACACTGCATTGTGGGCGACACCCTGTTTATGGGCTCCATTGGCAGGACCGACCTTCCGGGAGGGGATTACAATACCCTTATACAGTCCATCAAGACCAAAATCCTTCCCATGGGAGACGAAATTGTGGTATTGACGGGCCATGGCCCTGCCACTACCATTGGCACAGAGCGCAAGCACAACCCGTTTTTATAGGGGATACAGATGAGACATACAGCGGTTCCTCTTAAGACAAACAGGGTTTCAATAATAATGGTTGCAGCAATCATGGTTGCGACAATCATGCTCATCCTGCCGGGATGCACGCAGGTTAAACGATATATGCCTAAACCTGCACCAGAGGAGTTGACACCCTCGCCAAGGTATCTTGACTTCGATACGATCAAGATACCGGGCGACATGAAGAGGGTGGGAAAAGATACCCATATCACGAACAACTATGGACGTCTCGTGATTCACGGCGGGCTGACAGGGGCATCCCTTTCAGGTTATTTCATCTCCCAGATGCCCCATGACAAATGGACCTTTCTCAATGAATACCGCTATGGAAAAAATATCCGGATCTTCTTTAAAAAAACAGCATCCACGGATACTCCCCCTTGCCTGGCATCCATTGATATATCGGAGAATCCCCTGGATACAAGGGTGGAGATATGGCTGATACCCATAGACAGACACTGAAAACCGTTGTCCTGGGGATCAGCGGGGGCATTGCCGCGTACAAGGCCCCTCTGATTGTCCGGGGCCTGGTTGGCCAGGGCATTGAGGTCTACACCATCCTCACAGATGCCGCATCCAGGTTTGTCACTGCAGACACCCTTGAGACACTGAGTACAAGGCCGGTGTATTCAGAAATGTTTTTGGATAAACAACGACCGGTTCACGAGGTTGAGCATGTCGCACTGGCGGACAAGGCAGACCTGTTTGTGGTGGCGCCGGCAACCGCAAACACCATTGCAAAACTTGCCCACGGCATAGCCGACTCGCCGCTTACATGCACAGCCCTTGCCACAACAGCCCCTGTCCTCATCTGCCCTTCCATGAATGTCAATATGCTTTCAAACCCTGCCACACAGGAAAACCTCAAAACACTCAAAGACAGAGGTCTGCATATACTGGAGCCTGAGACAGGTGAGCTTGCCTGCGGATGGGAGGGAAGCGGCAGGTTGCCGGATCCATCACGAATCGTCGATGAAATAGGAATGCTGCTCAGCGCACATGACCTGGAACACACAAAGATCCTCGTGGTAACCGGGCCGACCTGCGAAGACATCGACCCGGTCAGATATATCACGAACCGCTCCACCGGCAGGATGGGGACAGCCCTTACAGAGGCCGCCTGCCTCAGGGGGGCGCAGGTAAAGGTGATCAGCGGCCCGGTCCAGGTAAAATACGCACCGTGGGCACAAATTATCCCTGTGAGGTCCGCACGTGAGATGCTCCACGCGGTTCAGGAAGCACTGGGTGACGCAGATGTCCTTATCATGTGTGCTGCGGTCGCGGATTATTACCCGACCTCATACAATAAGACCAAGATAAAAAAAGACTCAGGCCTGGACCATATCGCCCTGTCACAGGGCCCGGATATACTCTCCACCATCCGTGAAAAAAAGGATGGACATGTCTTTGTAGGGTTTGCAGCAGAGACCCAAAACCTTGTCCTGAATGCAAACCAGAAGATGGAAAAAAAGGGTCTTGACATGATCGTGGCCAACCAGATCAATAAAAAGGGATCCGGCTTTGCATCCGACACAGACACGGGCACCATCCTTATGGCCTCAGGAGAGCCCTACCCCTTTAAAAAGATGGAAAAATCCCTCCTGGCGCATCACATCCTCGACCGGGTACTGGACCTCATAAAGGGGCAATCTTGAGGCAGGCCATATTGGAGATCCTCCGGGAGGAGGCCAAATGGACAGGGAACCTCATTGTCATGCCCCCTGATAAAAATCGGCCAGTGCCGCAGGATACATCACTGGGTACATCTCAGGATAAATCACAGGATATATCACGTGATGTACCTCAAAACGCATTGCAAAATCCTCATCAGGATGCATTTCAAAACCTGGAGTCCATCCAAAAGGCCCTCCAGGGGTGCACAAAGTGCCGGCTGCATGAAACAAGAAAGAACATCGTATTCGGCGAGGGTAGTCCCGATGCACGCATCATATTTATCGCCGAGGCCCCGGGCGCCAATGAAGACGAGACAGGAAAACCCTTTGTCGGCCGGTCAGGGGAACTCATTACACGCATCATAGAAAATGCCATGGGCCTTACCAGAAAAGAGGTATATATCTCCAATATAGTCAAGTGCCGACCTCCAGGTAACCGTGACCCACTGCCGGATGAGATCGATGCCTGCATAGACGTTCTCAATGCACAGATAGATGCAATCAGGCCGGAGATGATCATCGCCCTGGGCAGGGTGGCCGCCCAAAACCTGCTGCATACAAAAAAACCCATCAGCTCTTTGAGGGGAGAGTTTCAGACATACCATGGCATAGAGATGATGCCCACCTTTCATCCAAGTTATCTGTTGAAAAATCCAGGAAAAAAGAGGGAAGTATGGCAAGACATCCAAAAGGTAATGGCCAGACTGGGGCTTTCCAGGCCCTGACAGGCACCATCTTATTATTGTTGATCATGCTGGCAGGCACGCATGAAGCCTGCGCATCACAGATCCTGGTCCTGGAGATCCAGGACGCCATTTCACCGCCTGTGGCATCCTATGTGTCCGAGGGCATTAATGAGACCCTGGCCAGGGGTTTTGATGCCCTGGTCATACGCATAGATACCCCCGGGGGGCTGGATACCTCCATGCGCAAGATCATACAAAAGGAGATGAACGCCCCCGTCCCTGTCATTGTGTATGTATCTCCAAAGGGGGCGCGAGCCGCCTCTGCCGGCGCCATCATAACACTGGCCTCTGACATCGCGGTCATGGCCCCCGGCACCAATATAGGGGCAGCCCACCCGGTAAGCATAGGCATGCCCGGTGGTATGGGCAAAAAAGACGAGGACAAGGACAATGGCGTCTCCACCATGGAAAAAAAGGTGACCAATGATGCAGTGGCCTATGCCAGAAGCATTGCGCGTGAAAAGGGAAGAAACGAACAGTGGGCAGAGGATATCGTAAAAAAGAGCATCTCCACCCCGGCCATGGACGCAAAAGATATGGCCGTAATCGATATAGTGGCATCTGACATGGACGACCTCATAAACAAACTCAATGGCTGGAAGGTGGAAAAAGACAATATCATTTTTGAGCTTGATACCACAGATTGTGATATCGTGGAATACCCAATGGGCGCGCGTTACCGCTTTCTCTCTGTCATATCCAACCCCAATGTGGCCTACATCCTCATGCTCATAGGGATTGCCGGCATATACTTTGAGTTTTCAAGCCCGGGCGCCATCCTGCCCGGTGTCATAGGCGGAATATCCCTGATCCTGGCCTTTTTCGCATTCCAGAGCCTGCCTGTGAATATGGCCGGGATCGCATTGATCATCCTGGCCATCATCCTGTTTATCGCGGAAATCAAGGTCCCGAGTTTCGGACTTTTGTCTGTTGGAGGTGTTATATCCATGCTGCTTGGCTCACTCATGCTTTTCAATACACCCGGGCTCTACATGAGCATATCCATGGGGATTATCATACCCGTTACCCTGTTTTTCTGCGCCTTTTTTGTCATCTGCGTATACCTTGTAACAAAGGCTTACCGTGGCAGGGTTATCACCGGGGCCACAGGCCTTTGCGGAGAACGCGCCATAGTATCCACCTGGTCTGCTGACGGCACAGGTAAGGTCTTCTGCCACGGGGAATACTGGAATGCCAAAGGACCTGCGGACATTAAAGAGGGCGAAAAGGTGGAGGTCGTCGAGTTGGATCACATGGAACTGATCATAAAAAAACCATGATCCTGGCGCCCCAAACGGCTGAATCATGATAGCAGTGGCCCTTTCCGGGGGAGATGACTCAACAGCCGCGGCCATTGTACTCCACGATTCAGGGGAGACCATCATGGGCATCACCATGTACCTGGGGCCCCATAATCCAGGGAAGGCCTCCATAAAACGTGCAGCAGATCTCTGTGAATACCTGGACATACCCCATCATCTGATCGACCTGAGCCAGGCCTTTGATGCGATCAAAGACGCCTTCTGCATGGACTATATCCACGGCCTCACCCCGAATCCCTGCATTATATGCAACAGGGATATCAAATTCCGGGCCTTCCTGGACAGTGCCAGGAAACTCGGCGCCGACCAGATAGCCACAGGCCATTTCGCACGAATAAAAACCCATGGCTCGCGTTATTACCTCTGCCGGGCCGCTCAAATAAATTCGCAGGAATACTTCATGGGTCTTGTCTCCCAGGAGGCACTGGCAAAAACCATACTTCCCCTGGGCAAGATGACCAAAAAAGAGGTCATTGACAAAGTCAAGGACTGCGCCTTTGGGGCAAGACCGTCAAGAGCGTCACAAGACCTGTGCTTTATTCACCACAAAGATCATGCCGCGTTCATTGCCTCGAGGACCGGGTTTCGCTCAGTGCCAGGCCCCATCCTTGATACACAGGGGAAAATCATAGGCACGCACCAGGGGGCCATACACTACACCATCGGACAGAGAAAAGGCCTGGGCACAGGATTTGGTAAACCCTGCTATGTGCTGAAGACAGACATGGAAAACAATACCGTGACCATCGGGGACAGGTATGGGATCACAACGACAGGCTTTTTTCTCTCAAAGATAAACTATATGAAGCAACCCTGCCTGGATCATCCTGTTAGTATAATGCTCAAGGTCAGATACCGACAGAGACCAGAACCCGCACGGGTAAGGCCCACCACAAACGGCCTGAGGGTGGAGTATCCCGGAATCTTTGCCCCTGGACAGCTTGCCGTGGCCTATGACAAAGATGACTGCATCCTCTTTGCCGGCATCATCCGACCGCCGGAATCATCAGACCAAAAGACTGAGGGGCATTATGTCGAAAGATGATTTAGCCGGGCAAAGGATTCACATCCCAACAACTGAATATTGATTCAATTACTCGAAAATGACGGCTTATTACCAGAACTTATTGAAAACTTACCTATATTCAGGTATAAGATCCATCAAACCAGAAAATGGTCTCTGAATCTTTTATCCCTGAAGGAGTATTTATGAAAAAATTGCCTGTATATGCCGTGTTATTGTTCATGTTATTTCCGTCCAGCGCCTTTTCGCATGAGATCTCCCTGAACATGGGGATCCTCAAGGTCATCGATGCCCTTCCCCTTATTGCGGCAAAGGACAGGGGCCTGTTTTCTGACCAAGGCCTCGATGTAAAGCTGATCAGCTTTAACAGCGCGCTGGAAAGGGATGCTGCACTTTCGGCCGGGCAGATAGACGGCTCGTTTACCGACCTTGTCAGTATTATATTCCTGAACAGGGCCGGTGCAGATCTAAGGGTAATTGCCCAGTCTTACCATACCACGCAGACATCACGCATGTTCGCCCTCCTTGCATCCCCGACTTCCAATATAACCACGATAAAAAGGATCAAGGATACCCCGGTTGCCATCTCGAACGCATCCATCATCGAATACCTCCTTGACGTCATGGCAGACTCAAACAACATACCCACTGAAAAGATAAAAAGGATAGAGGTCCGGTCCATGCCCATCCGTTATCAGATGCTCATCAATAATACCGTGGACCTTGCCCTTCTTCCTGAGCCCCTTGTATCCATGGCAGTAAACGAGGGGGCACAGGTTGTAGCGGACGACCGGAGACTTGACATGACTGAGACCGTTATTGCCATTAAGCGCGATACACTTGAAAAAAACCCGGGCCTGTATCCCGGATTCATAAAGGCATACACCCTGGCGGTCCAGATGATAAACGCAAAACCAGCAGCCTTTATGGACCTGATGGTCAGAGAGACCCGGTTTCCGGTGGCATTGAAAGACTCATTCACCCTCCCTGATTTCCCTGAACCTGCGTGCCCGCCAGAAAAAGAGATAGCCCAGGTTGAATCATGGCTCAAGGCAAAGGGTCTCATGGACAAGGAGATCCCCTACAAAGACATTGTGTGGGAAAAAATACCCAAGCCGTGATCCATCTCTCCAATGTATACAAGTCCTTTGAATCCAGGACATCTGAATCCAGGACCCAGGGGCCCGGGGTATTAAAGGCGCTTGAGAACATCAACCTGGATCTCAACGCAGGGCAGAGCCTGGCCGTGATAGGGCCATCGGGTTGTGGGAAAACCACCCTTTTATACCTGCTCGCAGGTCTTATGCGTCCCAGTTCCGGACAGATACAGATCAGGGGTACAGAGGTCCGGGGCACATCGAAAAAGACCGCCTTTATCCTCCAGAACTATGGCCTGCTCCCATGGAAGACCGTGCAGCAGAATATCGGCCTCGGCATGAAGATCCAGGGGACAAAAAAACCAGAACGTATATCCAGGACCCGGGAGATGGTGGTGGAGATGGGGCTCTATGCACACCAAGACTGTTATCCTTCAGTACTCAGCGGCGGGGAAAAACAGCGGGTGGCCATTGCCAGGGCGCTCTCTCTTCGTCCGGAAATCATGCTTATGGATGAACCCCTGTCTGCCCTGGATACCCTTACAAGGGAGCACCTGCAGGACAGACTTGCAGGCCTGTGGCACAAAAATGCATTTACCATGATCCTTGTCACGCACAACATCGAAGAGGCAGTGTTCCTTGGCCAGAAAATAATGGTGATGAGTCCGAGGCCGGGCAAAATAAGTGCCATGCTCGATAACAGACACACAGCAGAAAAAGGCTTCAGGACCAGCGAGAAATTCTTTGGCGTATGCAAAGAGGTCCGGTCCTTTGTAGAGATGTCATGAAAAAAAAGGAGGTCACCGCAGGAGATTATCTCTTTTCCCTCACAGTATGCCTGTTCATATGGAAATTTGTTGCCATGGGCATATCATCCCCGGTCCTTCCCTGCCCTGAGACGGTGTTGCGAGCATTGACAGGTGCCATGCAGGGGGCCACATTCTGGAACAATTTTTTTATCAGTGCCTGGCGGGTGGTGGCGAGTATCATCCTGGCATGGTCCCTGGCCTTTCCCCTGGGCATGATTATCGGGTTCAACCGCAGGCTCAACCGGATATTTGCGCCTGTCATCTTCATGACCTATCCCGTACCAAAGATCGTGCTTTTGCCCATTATCCTGCTCTTTTTCGGCATTGGAGACCTCTCCAAGATCATCCTGATCACCATGATCCTCTTCTTCCAGATCCTGCTGGCTGTAAGGGACGGGGTGAAGGCCATTGACACCAAATACATCGACTCCTTAAAGAGCCTTGGCGCGTCAGACCTTGATATCATCAAAGAAATCGTCATACCCTCGGCCCTTCCCCACAGCTTTACTGCCCTGCGCATATCCACTGGAACCGCTATCTCCGTGCTCTTTTTTGTTGAATCCTTTGCCACCACCTCCGGGCTCGGATACATGATCATGGATGCATGGGCAAAGGCCATGTATGTGGATATCTTTGTATATATCATTGCCATGGCCATGCTGGGTATCATCCTGTATGAAATCATAGACTTGCTTGAAAAAAAGATCTGCGCCTGGAATCTCCAGACAGACAGCCCATTAACAACACCTTCAGGGCTTACAACCTATTTGAAGATGATCAAGTTCTCCCACACCATCTTTGCCCTGCCCTTTGCCCTGGCCAGTGTCGTACTCGCGTACAAATACACAACCATCGACCCTGCAGACATCTTCTGGATCATCACGGCCATGATAGGCGCACGCTCCGCTGCCATGGGGTTCAACCGCCTTGCAGACGCAGCCATTGACAAAAAAAACCCCCGCACCGCCGCAAGAGAGATCCCCTCAGGCACAATGACAGGCAGAGATGCTGTCATCTTTATCCTTGTCTCTGCAATCATCTTTGTCTTTTCGGCCGGCATGCTTTCCATGCTCTGCCTGTGGCTCTGTCTGCCTGTGCTCTTCATGCTCTTTTTCTATTCCTTTACCAAACGATTCACCTGGCTCTGTCACCTTATCCTGGGCCTGGCCATCGGCATGGTGCCCATGGCGGTATGGGTAGCGCTTACTGGGGAGATGCCCTGGCGTATAGGCGTCCTGGGCCTGGCTCTGCTCACATATATCGCGGGCTTTGATATCCTCTACGCCTGCCAGGATGTGGGGTTTGACCGTGACCAGGGACTGTATTCCATCCCGGCCCGCTTCGGCATAAAACCTGCACTGGTCATCTCTGCCGCCCTGCACCTGGCAACCCTTTCCTGCCTTGTGGGCCTCTTTTGGATCTTTGACCTCAATGCCATATATCTTGGCCTTACCGGCATCATCGGCCTTCTCCTTATTGTCGAACACTGGCTGGTGACGCCGGATGACCTTTCACGGATCCCCATTGCCTTTTTCCATGTAAACAGCATCATCTCTGTGCTGATTCTTGTTTCGATCCTGGCAGGCAGCCTGGCAGGATAGGACGGCCCTTGGATAGAAACAGGGACACCCCTCTTTTTACCATTTTTTTGTAACCGTTCACAGGTCCAGGGTTTACCTGCAGCCAGACCATCCAGACCGCATTGATCACCTGAATATGATCACCTGAATAAGGTAATGCGGGACACAGATTTATTAGCTAACTCTAATATTGTTATACATATAAAAGTTTATCCTTGACAGGGTATATTAACTATGTAAGACATGTCTAACACCATGGCAAACCCCACAAACATTAGGAGAAAAGGAACAATGACCCTTGACAGAATTGGTCCAGGCGACAAGGCAAAAATAAAAAAGATTACAGCAAAGGGACAGCTCGGCCAGAGGCTGGTTAGCCTCGGGTTTTTTCCAGGATGCGAGGTCGAGATAATCCGCAACGCCCCCCTGGTGGACCCGGTAGAGATCAGGCTGGACGGGCATATGCTGAGTATCCGGCACAATGAGGCAGCCTGTATAGAGGTGATCCCGGTATGAAACCGGAAATGACCGTGGCCCTCGCCGGCCAGCCCAATTCAGGAAAATCCACTATCTTCAACATGCTCACAGGTGCGCGCCAGTTCGTTGCCAATTATCCCGGCGTGACCGTGGAGAAAAAAACCGGCCGCTTTAAGATCGACAGGACCAAGGTGGAGCTGGTGGACCTTCCCGGCACATACAGCCTCACCTCCTATTCCCTTGAGGAACGGGTGGCCAGGGACTATATCATCGGCGAGAAACCCGACATGATAGTAAATATCGTGGATGCGTCAAACCTGAAACGCCAGCTTTATTTCACCCTCCAGCTGCTCGAGATGGAGATCCCCATGGTAATCTCCCTGAACATGATGGATGTGGCCTCTTCCAGTGGCATGGAGATCGACACCAGGGAAATGGAAATCGCCCTGGGCGCAAAAATTGTCCCCACAGTAGGCAAAAAAGGCAGGGGGAAAAAAGCCCTCAGGCATGCCATTGCAAACAGGACAAACCACTGTTCAGTACACATAAACTACGGGACAATGGAGCCCATGTTATGCGACATCGTGACCAGGCTAAAAAAATACGCAGGTATTGAGTGGCCCTGCTCGCTCAGGTGGCTGTCTGTCAAACTCATGGAGGGAGATGCCGGGGCAC
>JAYEKR010000212.1:0-2337 GCA_034661115.1 Thermodesulfobacteriota bacterium
CGCATCCATGCTTGGTGCAGGCCCCTTTTCTGTGTGGAGAAGGATAGACCTCGCTTTAGTGTCAAAGGCCCTTGTTACCGGGGCGGTCTTTGCCTTTACCGTAAGCATGGGTGAATTCGGGGCCACGGTCTTTGTCGCCATGCCCCAGACACCTACCATGCCCCTTGCCATCTACCGTTTTTTGGGGCAGCCCGGCACCATCAATTATGGACAGGCCATGGCAATGAGTACACTCCTGATGTTTTTTACGGCAGCCGGGTTTCTGCTTGTCGATAAGAGCCGAATGGGGCAGGGTTTTTGATATGGGTTTTTTGAGGCTGGAACATATATATCAATCCTTTGGAGGGGTGGGCTTTATTCATGATATAAGCCTCGATGTCTCCAGGGGGGAGATCCTGTGTCTCCTTGGGCCTTCCGGGTCGGGAAAGACCACGCTTTTACGCATTATCTCCGGGATTGAACAACCGGACAGAGGCAGGGTGATATCCCAGGGCAGGGATATCACCCTGCTGGCGCCTCACCTGCGTAACTTCGGCATGATGTTCCAGGACTTTGCGCTTTTTCCTCATTTGGATGTCTATGGAAATGTGGCCTTTGGTCTTGAACTCAAGGGATTGAGGCGTGATGCAATAAAAACAAGGGTCAGTGAGATGCTGAGACTTGTGGGCCTGAAGGGGTTTGACAGGCGCAATGTCAGTGAGCTTTCGGGCGGGGAGCGCCAGCGTGTTGCATTGGCCAGGAGCATTGCGCCGGGCCCGGGCCTTGTGATGCTGGATGAACCCCTGGGCGCACTGGACCGCTCTCTTCGTGAGCGCCTTATGATCGATCTGAGGAATATACTCAAGTCCATGTCCTTGAGCGCCATCTTTGTCACCCATGATCAGTCAGAGGCTTTTGCCATGGCCGATACTGTCGCTGTTATCCATGAGGGGGCCATTGAACAGACAGACAGCCCGATTGATCTTTATAGAAGACCAAAAAATGCGTTTGTTGCCAGGTTCCTGGGTTTTCATAATTTATTAGAGGCCCGGCAAATAAAAGACAATGTCACTGAGACCCCTGTGGGCCTGCTGCATATGGTAATGCCGGGAGCCGGCCTTCATGAAACCCGGGTGATCCTTATCCGTCCGGATGCGGCAAGGATTATCACGGATTTGGCCCAGGCCAGAGCCGATGAATCCGTTATAAGGGCAGTGACAAGGGAATGTCTTTTTCGTGGGAAAAACTATTACATCAGGGTCGAGACAGACCAGGGGATCTCCCTGGCCTTTGAAGTGAGGGCGGATAATCCAAGGCCAGAAGTATCCCGGCCGGTTCTCCTTGCCCTTGATCCAGGGGGCATGATCATCATGCCTGATTATCGTACTTGATGACCGGTGAACCCCTTTATCCGCTGATTTTATGTATCCCTGCGATGTCAACCCCGTTGCTGCCCAGGGTGGATGCGGCAACAGATCGGTCCTTGACCACAATGGAGGTGCTGCAGCAGTTCATATGGGCTGTACCGGCCGGGGTGGCTATAAGGGCGAATTCAATGGAGTTTGTGTCCAGGATCTTTTCTGCATCTCTGAGACCTTCCATGTCATTGAAGGCGATCAGGTGATATTTATCGGATATACCAAAGGCTTTAAGTCTCTTTGCCTGTATTGCCAGTTGTTTTAAAGCGCGTTTGATCCCGGATCTCTTGTTTTCCCATCCCAGGCTGAGCCTCAGGGTTTCAAATGCATCCTGCCCGGATACACCCATGGCTGAGAGCACATGGGATGGTGTCATCTTTTTTGATGTGCAGGCAGCACCGGCAGAGGCATAGATTTTGTGTGCATCCAGGGCCGCCACAAGGTCCATGGCCATGATCCCTGGAAAGGCGATGCTGGTTGTGTGCGGGATACGTTCAGCCCATTGTGCGTGTATGCGGATATCCGGTATTTCTTTGGTGATGGTCTTTTCCATGAGATCTTTAAGCTCGCTGATATATCGCATATTACCTTCAATCCCTTCCATGGCACATGCGCAGGCCTTTCCAAAGCCGACAATGCCCGGCGTATTCTGCGTACCCGGACGCATCCCGTTTTCCTGGGAGCCCCCGTGCAGGATGCTCGAAAGAGGTGTTCCCTTTTTCACGTACAGGGCGCCAATACCCCTGGGTCCATAGAGCTTGTGTCCCGCAATGCTCAACAGATCCACACCCAGGCGGTTGACCTCCACCGGGATCTTGCCCACACCCTGTACTGCATCGCTGTGAAGGGTGATCCCTTTTTTCCTTGCAATCTTTGCTATCTCCTCGATAGGCTGGATCGTCCCGGTCTCGTTGTTGACCAGCATGATCGTGATGAGGAT
>JAYEKR010000213.1:0-2331 GCA_034661115.1 Thermodesulfobacteriota bacterium
TCATCCGGATGTGACACATGCAAACGATGGCAATGTGGCGGACAAAGATCAGAACCGGTTCTATGCCATCAAAAATCGATGGAATGATTCTGGGTATCCCCTGCATGAGGATACTACCGGGTTTGATCCTGGGACCAGCACCCAGACAGAGGATTCCCCGGATGGGCTTATAGATATTACCGATGTTGGGTATTCTCCTACCCAAGAGGTCATTATCTTGGGCTCCACTGATGGCTGGTTTTTCAGGCTGGAGGATATCGGAGAAAAGGTTGTCTCCAGGCCAATAACCATTGCAGGCGTGGTGTATTTTACCACCTATACCCCTGTTTCAACCGATGTCGACGATATATGTGATATTGTGAATTCTGTGGGTACCGGCAGGCTCTATGCCATAAACTATAAGACAGGCCAGGGTGTGTATGATAGTTTTTCAGCCGATACTGATGCCACCTATGATGACTCTACTGTAAAGGATAAACGTTCCAAGAAACTCACTGTGACTGGCATTCCGCCTCAACCCAGGGTTTCAGTAAGCAAGAACAGTATTTCAGTTGTCGTAGGTACATTCCGGCAGCAAACCACGGTTCCAGCAGGGGTGATAGAATACTACTGGATGCAGATCAAGAGATAAGGGCTTCTCGACATAAGTTTTTCACAGGGCACTGCGGTTTTTTTTAAACAAACCACAGTGCCCTGTGAAGGTAATTTTTTTGTCCATGTGTTCTGTGATTTAAAAGGGTTTTAAAGCTGAGAGTTCTGCAGTATTGCGGTGAGGTTGTTCTGGGACACCCTTTTGGCTCGACCTTGTACCTATATTTTCTGGATAATATCTTCGGGACAGCACTTGTTGTTTATTGCGCAGGACAATGGGTCGTGTTTTAGTGCCTGGCGGAATAGATCCATCATACATTGTGATGTCTAACCGCTTTTCCCCTGAAAAAACCTTTGAATTTTCACCCCTCCAAGGTTATATATAATACAGGGCGTTTTGGTGCCAGCGGGTAGTATTGTGCTTTGTTCTGGAGGGAGGGTATGTCGTCAGGGTTTGCAGGCTTTGATGCAGATGTGGCTCAAAGGATGCCGCAGAGTCCGGGCAGGGGAGGGGTGTCTGTGTCCCCTTCTAACAAGCCGCCTGCCGGTATGGCGTTTTTGGGCCGGCTGACCACATTCAGGCCCGTTTTCTGCACGGAAAAGACCCTGTTCATGTCTGTGCCCCTCAAGTGGCTCTGCCCGGATACCAGACTGCCCTTTGGCATATACTCAAGGTCCGGTACCCGCATGAAACCGATACTGTCTCCGGGCCAGGTTTTTCTGCCGGAGCACAGGCAGGGGATCGAAAACAACGCGGATGTCTTTATAAAGAGCGTATCTTCATCCGAGCTGATATATTACCTGGACAATAACCTGGATACAATCCTTGGCCACGCAGGGCTCGCTTTGTCTGAAAAGGCAGAGCTCTTTTATTACCTGGCCTTTAAACGGATAAAACAGGTGTATACACGGCCTTCAAAGGAAGGCATTCTGGGGCTCAAGGATATCATCGCGATGATGATCGA
This sequence comes from Thermodesulfobacteriota bacterium, assembly GCA_034661115.1. Lineage (GTDB taxonomy): Bacteria > Desulfobacterota > Desulfomonilia > UBA1062 > UBA1062 > JAYEKR01. The sequence continues at coordinate 1,557 of JAYEKR010000213.1, forward strand.
GTATATTTTCAGCAACAGGACTGCCACAAAAAGGGTGTTCGGGCTTATGCGGTCAAATGCCTGCAGCTCTGCCCTTCACCCTGTCTTTACCTTTGCACATGCATTGAATGTGGGGATTATGTCCACCTTTATGGCCCGTGTCTTTATGGACGGCATCAATCCTGCAACCCTTAAAGAGGTGTCTCTTGGTTTTTTCTGCCATAATATAGGCATGATGAAGGTGCCTGTGAAGATCATGAACCACGGTTCAGGCCTTGACAGGGCCTCATGGACGCTGATTCGGCAGCATCCCGGGTGGGGGCTCGAGATTATGGACAGCCTGCATAAACCGGGCAGGGAAATGGTGCATATCATCATGGAACATCATGAGCGCCCCCAGGGCGCAGGCTATCCCGGGCGCATACAGTCTCCCGATATACATTTTTTTGCACGCATATGCGCCATTGCAGATGCCTATGATGCGCTTTGCTCCCAGAGGGTCTATAAAAAGCCCATGAATCCGGTCGATGCATTGAAGATCATGAATCAGCAGGCATCCAGGGGCTATGATGCGGGTATCCTTTCAAGGTTTGCCATGGTGATGATTGAAAACGGGGCTATTCGATAAGGCGAAGCAAACTTACCTGAAAAAAGCGTTATAAACATCTCTGTAGCCGTTCACGGCTTGAAATTGGAAAGTAGCCGTGAACGGCTTGAAATTGGAAATTGGAAATTAGAAATTGGGGAGAAATGAAACGAGTTTACGAGCTGGATGTGTAGCCGTTCACGGCTTGAA
>JAYEKR010000214.1:0-11622 GCA_034661115.1 Thermodesulfobacteriota bacterium
CAAGTAAACGGCTACTATAGATAAAACTTTTTCCTGTCTCCCCAATTTCTAATTTCTAATTTCCAATTTCAAGCCGTTCACGGCTACATTTCCAATTTCAAGCCGTTCACGGCTACATTTCCAATTTCAAGCCGTTCACGGCTACATTTCCAATTTCAAGCCGTTCACGGCTACGATTATACATCGTCCCCTTGTCTTTTTGCCTGCCATGGCGTAATCTCGGGGAATGAGTCGATATAAACTAGCGCTTGTTCTTGGCGGAGGCGGTGTCAGGTGCATGTCCCATGTGGGTGTCTTCCGGGGGCTTGAAGACCAGGGAATACGGCCTGACCTCATTGTGGGCTGCAGCATGGGCTCGGTTCTGGGCGGTGTATATGCGTATAACGCCAATGTGGCCTTTCTCGAGGGCTTTGCCCAAAGGTTTTCTGAAAACCACGTGGCCACAAGGCTTGAAAGGTTCCTGATGAATGATCATAGTTCAACCCTTTCCCGCATGGTCTCGTTTTTCTTCTACTCCATAGGGTTTGCCAATTCATACTGGAGGCACGGGTATCTCTCCACCCGCCTGGTAAACCGGGCGTACCGGGACGTGGTGGGCGAAGGAGTGCTTGGCGCGAGACGGTTCCATGTCGAGGACACAACCATTGGTTTTGCCGGTTTGAGTGCAGACATGATATCCGGGGACGCGGTCATAATAACAAAGGGGGATATACCAGAGACGCTCTTTGCATCCAGCGCCTTTCCAGGGGTATGCAAGCCCGTGCATTACAATGATATGTACCTGATGGACGGGGGGATAGTCAGTGTGGTCCCGGTACTTGCCGCGCATATCCTGGGCGCGGACAGGATCATTGCCGTAAACACGGAACCCAGACCTGTTCATGCTGCACAGAAAAATGCACTGGAAGCGATTGACAAGGCATCCAATATACGCGCAAGGCGATGGAATGACCTGGAAACAGATCTGGCAGATATAGTTATTTCACCTGAAGGGATCTCTGAATATAAATTCTTTGAATTCAGCAAGATCTCCAGGTGCGTGGACGCTGGCCGTATTGCAATAGAAGACCGGATGGAGGATATCAAGGGGCTCATGGCAGAAGACGGTGACCCAAAGAAAAAACAAAGACGCAAAGAGCTTGAAGCCACCTATGGATACCGGGTTATATAATGATAAGGATAACCTTTTATTATGACAGATAAACCAGCGACTGACCAGAATGGGTTGCGATCCATACCTGGCGTGGACACGATACTTGCGCAATGTACATCCATTGACTCGGGCTGTTCCATCGCCATCTTAAAGGCAGAGATAACCAGCACCACAGACCATATACGGGCATCGATCCGCTCCGGACAGATCGCCAGAAGCCCTGATGCATCCAGTATCGCCAGGGAAGTCTCAAAAAAGATCCAGGCCGTGATGGCCTCAGGGCTTGCCCCGGTCATCAATGCCACCGGCGTGGTGATATATACAAACCTGGGGCGTTCTCCTTTGTCAGAAAAGGCCGTGATGGCCGCAACAATGGCGGCCAGCGGATATTCAGATCTGGAATTTGACCTCGAGACCGGGACCAGGGGTTCCAGACAGGACCATATAAGAAGCCTTACCCGCTATACATTTGGCGCAGAAGACGCCCTGGTGGTAAACAACAATGCCGCGGCCGTGCTCCTCGTGCTTTCCAGCATTTCAAAAGACAGGGAGGCTATTATATCCAGGGGAGAACTGGTGGAGATAGGGGGTTCCTTCAGGATCCCGGATGTAATGGCCATGAGCGGCGCACAAATGACAGAGGTCGGCACCACGAACCGGACAGACCTGAGGGATTATGAACGGGCCATACAGGAAAATACCGGGCTGATTGTAAAGGTTCACCGCAGCAACTTTAGCCTTACCGGTTTCACACAAGAGGTGGATATCCCTGTACTTGCATCCCTTGCCCATTCCAGGGGTCTGCCCCTGTATGTGGATATGGGCTCAGGCATGCCATTTGATATGGACCAATATGGAATAAAGGACGAATGGACTATCCAGTACTGCCTTGAAAGCGGAGCGGATATTGTTTCGTTCAGCGGGGACAAGGTCCTGGGCGGACCGCAGGCCGGCATCATCCTGGGGAAAAAAGATCTGGTAAATGCCATGGCCCAAAACCCCCTGCACAGGGCAGTCCGGGTGGACAAGTTCACCATTGCGGCACTGAGCGCGACATTGAGGTCCATTGCCCGAGGACAATATATGGATATACCGGTACTGAGGATGATCTGTGAATCAGCAGACAAGGTGGAAAAACGCGCATACAGACTCCTGGAGATGATTGATTCAACACAGACAAAGGTGGTCCCCACAAAGGCCGTTACAGGGGGAGGGACTGCCCCGGGCAAGACATTCGCCTCTTTCGGGGTCTGCCTCAAAATGGCAATGGCGGCCCGGGCACATTGCGGTTTAAGGACAGGGTCTCCTGGGATTGTCGCACGCATAGACAAAGAAGAGATCATATTTGATATGCGGTGCGTATTTGAACGCGAAATCGAGACCCTTGCACTCAGGATCAATGAGGTGATCAGAGATGGCAAAAAGGCATAGACTCGCCCTCGCCCTTGGGGGAGGCGGTGTCAGGGGTTTAGCGAATATCGGGGTCTTAAGGGCCATGGAAGATGGCGACCTGGTGCCGGACATCGTTACAGGGACCTCCATGGGTGCCATTGTGGGGTCTGTATATGCCGAGACAAAAGACGCAGCAAAGACCGAGGACATCATAAGGGAATACCTGGGTAATGAAGAGTTTATAAAAAAGGCCCGCAAATTCTCCATGTCATCTGAATTCGACCGTGGATTTCTGGACACAATCTCAGAAAAAGCAAAAAAAGGATACTTTTTTTACCGCTTTCTGATGCGCAAATCCGTTATCTCTCCAGAGGCCTTTTTCTCCCAGATGGACCATATTATCCCGGACAAAAGGTTTGATGACCTGGAGATACCCTTTGCCTGCGTGGCCCTGGACATTGTCTCCGGATGCCCGGAATCCCTTCATTCCGGCGCAGTGCAGACAGCGGTAAGGGCATCCAGCTCTGTGCCGGGGGTGTTGCCGCCTGTCGAGATCGGCTCAGGGCGGTATGTGGACGGGGGCTGGGTGGAGACGGTCCCGGTCTCCGCGGCCCGTCTACTTGGCGCTGACTTTGTTATAGGCGTGGATGTCTCCAGAGAAATCATGCCCATTGATTTTGAGTCACAGATAAAAAACAGCATGGACATCCTGTCCAGGTCGGATGATATCGCACGTTCCATGATGAATACCTACCGTACCATGGATGCAAATTTCGTTATCCGTCCCAGTGTGGGCAATGCGGACTGGTCTGATTTCGATAATATCGACTTCTATATCTCCGCAGGCCTCAAGGCAGGTCAGGATGCCATTGTTGTCCTCAAAAGGGCAAAACGCTTTAAAAAATTCAAGTCTGCATTGTGGAAAAGACGCTAGATATTATCGTGCCAAAGGATGCATCGGGTAGCCGTCTCGATCTCTTTGTAGCCCAAAGAGGCTGCATCAGCCGGTCACAGGCAGCAAAACTGATACGATCCGGACTGGTCACTATCCAGGGACAAACCTCGCGCCCTTCCCTGAAAATATCGCAGGGCATGGACCTGCATATCACGCGCCCTGATGAACCCGGAGCCATGGATATCCAGCCCATGGCGATCGGTCTGGATATCAGATACGAGGACCAGGACATTATTGTCATTAACAAACCGCCCGGGCTCATTGTCCATCCCGGTGCAGGTAACCCCGATGGCACATTGGTAAACGCCCTTGTCTCACTGTGGCCCACAATAAGGGGGGTGGGCGATCCGGACAGGCCCGGCATTGTTCACCGACTTGACAAAGACACTTCAGGACTCATGGTAATGGCCAGGACCACCCAGGCATATAACGGACTCGTGGCACAGTTCAAGGCACATACGCCGCAAAAGGAATACTATGCCATCTGCCATGGTCATATGCCACAGGATAACGGCCGCATGGAGACCTTCTTTGACAGGCATCCCAAAGACAGAAAACGTATGAGTTCAAGGGTGTCAAAGGGACGTGTAGCCCTGACCCACTGGCAGGTCGAACGCCGATGGCCGGGCATTTCTCTCTTGCGGCTGGGCCTTGAGACCGGACGCACCCACCAGATAAGGGTGCACCTGGCCGACAACGGGTGTCCAGTTGTCGGCGACAGCCTGTATGGTGGGAAAAAGAGGCTGAACAATATCAAGGACCCTGAAATAAAGGGTTTTATAGAGGGGATTAAACGACAGATGCTCCATGCCTTTCATCTGCATTTTATCCACCCGATAACTACAGAGGTGATGGATCTGCATATCGGCCTGCCAGACGATATGCAGGCCATGGTAGACCTGCTTGACCGGAAAGATGTGTAGCCGTGAACGGTTACAATTGAATGTAACCGTTGCCCCCTGAACCTGAGCAAACACAAAAAAAGGTTTGACATTTTATTCATGTGTCGGATTATAGGGATATGCAGAGGGCCGGTAATATCCTTGGAAACACAGACCAAAGACTGGGAAAGGTCAAAAAGATCCGGGACCGATGGAACGATATAGCAGGTGAGGTCCTGGCGGCGCAGACGACCCCGGTAAGCATCAGGGGGGGGACCTTGCGCGTTTTGTGTGAATCTCCGGCATGGATACAGCAGATAGACATCCTTTCCACCTCGCTTTTGCCGCGAATAAAGACCATGACCGGGGTCCGTCTCAAGGGGATAAAGGGAAAATTCGGCGTCAGCCGCCCGATATCCCCGGGCAGGAAGGCCCCCCCAAAAACCATTATCCCGCAGCTTCATTCCGCGGATATAGAAAGGGTAAGGGATCCAGCCATCAAAGAGGCACTTAAGGACCTGCTGGACCTGAAGGGGACAAACACGGATGGATAATGTGTTCAAAAAACACTGGGTGGCATGGACCATTATGGGCGGTTTTGTTTTCTTATGGGGCTTGTGGATACTCTCTTTCTTTGGACTGGTCCCCTTTACCTACAAAGATATAAAGACACCCCATGAATTCATGGTCTTTCTTGATTCCCCAAAGGACAATATGCAGGGGGTAAAGGTGAACGGGCATTGGATTGCTATAGGCAAAAGGCCCTCCCTGCAGATCCTTCCGGGGTATGATGAACACCTGTATGCCATGAAGCCATACAGGAAATTCAAACTCAAGCCCAGGAACATGACCAGGCCAGAGATCGTGGCATTCTGCATGAACATAACAGGTATGGGATTCACAAAACTGCGCAGCGATGTATCCACGGGTAATGTTGACGTGCCCCGTGTCTGGGACGGCCGGATTGACTCAAAAGAGATATCCCTTATCCAGGTGGGCGTGTTTTCTTACCTTGTCACAGGGATCCTTGACCGCCCCATATTTATCGCGCAGGCAGAGCTGGCCAAACGACTGGGTATGCCCATGAACCGGATACTCAATGACCTTATTGTATCCCAGTCACGCTGGCTTGATGCCTATATGCAGAACAATGATATGAACTCTATTCTCCCTGTGCCATACCTGCCCGTGCAAAAAGCCGTGCAAAAAGCCGTGCAAAAAGACAGACTGGTAATCTGGCTCGACCAGGCATACGCCTCACAGGGCTAAAAAACCTTGTCGATTGGCTTTAACCAGGAGACTGTCCGGAAACTGCTGACTGGTGCCTGTTCATACGGCCCGGGATATGGTATCTGCAGGGTCTATGAAAAAAACAATTGAACTGGCAAAAACCTATGCCATGCAGCATTTTTCATCTGCCAGACACTCCCATGACTGGGAACATACGCAAAGGGTCCATACCCTCTGCATGCATATAGGTGATATCGAGGGCGCAGACCTGGAAATACTCTCTATCGCCGCATATCTCCATGATATCGGCCGGATATATCAGGACCAGTCCAGAGGAGAGGTGTGCCACGCCGCCATCGGTTCTGATATCGCGGCAAAACTGCTGAAAGACACCCACTTGCCTGAGGCAAAAAAAGACAATATCATCCACTGCATCCTGTCCCATCGTTACCGTAACTCACACACACCCCAGACAAAAGAGGCCATGGTGCTCTTTGACGCGGATAAACTCGATGCCACAGGTGCGGTGGGCATTGCCAGGGCCTACCTGTTTGCAGGCGAAAACGGCGCAATGCTTCACAATTGCGATGTACGCCCGGAAGAGACAGATGCGTACACAAGGGACGACACAGGATACAGGGAATACGTCATAAAACTCTCAAAGATAAAACAGGCCATGTTTACAAAGGAAGGAAAGCGTATGGCCGCAGAACGTCACGCATTCATGGAACAATTCTTTGAACGTTTTCTATTGGAAATCCAGGGGTTTGTCTGATATTGCGGGCCAGGGCACGATGCATCGTGCCTCTACAGTCTTCTGTGTCCCTGCGGTGAGGCCTTTTAGGGGTGACGGTTATCCTTGTGATATTATATAGGATTCTAACTCCGCGTCCTTTGCTCATCAGCGGTGAGGCTTTTTTTATCCTTGGTTGTAAGCACAGCTCATGCGGGTTTATACGTACCTCGGGATGAGCGATAATCAATCGATCAGCCCGAGCTCCCTGACCTCATTAAGGATTCCATCCTTGTCAATGGGCTTTACCATGTATGAGGTTGCGCCTGATTTTAAAAAGGATTCAATGACTGTCTTTGGATCATCCAGGGCTGTAAGCATGATCACCTTTACCTCTTTACCGGGCTTTACCCCCATATCCTTTTCCATATCCCGGATACGGCTGAGGGCCTCCTTTCCGTCTATACCGGGCATCATGATATCCATGAAGACAAGGTCATAGGGTTCTTTCTGCGCCCATGCATTAACAAAGCCCTCCATCGCTTCATGCCCGTCAACCGCGATATCTGTCTTGCCATAGGGTGAAATAATACCCCGGATAATCTGCCTGCTGATAAAATCATCTTCAACGATCAATATTCTCATTCTACCTCCTTTTTTCCAGGTCCCCGGATCCACCAAAAATGACCGTGCGACCCTGTTTTGACTTGTCGCCACAAAAAACTTCACCCTTACCGATATTCAATCCCTGACCTTTTCTTTCAACTCCTTATGGATAATCCGCCTGACATCTTCAAATTCATCATTGAGCTCCTGCATATACGCACGGACAGAGAAAAGGTCACCTTCTCTGGCCTTTGAGTCCATTCTATCGGCTACGTCCCTCAGCCTTCCGGCCTCAATATTGGCGCAGGCACCCTTTATGGTATCTGCAAAACCAATGGAGCCCTGTTTGTCTTTTTTGTTCAATGCATGTTCAAGGCCCTTGATCTTAAGAGGGATCTCTTCAATGAACCCATTAAGGACATCCCTTAACAGGGCCTTGTCACCTCCAAGATGGTCTAAAAAGGCATCTCTGTCCAAAATCTCTTTATCCCGGGTATTATCAACAAGATCCATTGTCCGTGTTCTGGAGCCGGAAAAACCATGTTTTTTCAATAGCTGTTCCAGGTCCTGAATGCACAGGGGTTTGGAAAGACAGTCATCCATGCCTGCATCTAAAAAACGCTCCCTGTCGCCATTCATTGCATACGCTGTCATGGCAATAATGGGTATATCCCTGTATTGGGTGCCGGAACCTCTGATCTTTTTTGTTGTCGCAACACCGTCCAGCACTGGCATCTCAATATCCATGAGGACCAGGTCGTATCGCCCGGACTCCAGGGCATCAATGGCCTGTGCGCCATTATCAACCACATCCGCCAGGAATCCGAGATGCTCCAGTGTCTTGACGGCTACCACCTGGTTGACATGCATATCTTCTGCAAGCAGCACCCGGATCGAGTGCTTTCGATTTTCATTGATGCTGTGCCTGGTAACAATCGGGTTGGGCCTTGACTGGTCCCTGCTGAGGACCATGACAATGCAGTCATAAAGATAAGATGCACTTACAGGCTTTGTCAGGTAGGCATCAAATCCTGCATCTTTAAAATGTGAGGCATCCCCTTTTTCTCCAAAAAGGGTCTGTATAATAAGACTGGTGGCAGACAATTTTTTATCTGCCTTTATGGCCTTCCCCAATGCCTCCCCTCCCATGCCGGGCATTTGCATATCAAGGATTGCCATACAAAAGGGTTTGCCCTCATCAATGGCGCGTCCAAGCATCTCCATGGCCATATCATCGTCTGTGGCACTCCCTGCGCGAAAACCCCATGCCTCAAGACGCTGGATTATAATATTGCTTGTCACTCTATTGTCATTCACCACAAGGATACGGCTGTCGTAAACATCCTCAGCAGTACCAAAAAAAGGAACAGGGACACTGGCCTGCCTGTCGAGCATGACCGTGAAAAAAAAGGTGGAGCCCTGCCCCAGCATGCTTTTCACTGAAATCTTTCCACCCATCAATCCCACAAGCTGTTTTGATATGGCAAGGCCGAGACCTGTACCACCGTATTTGCGTGTCCATGATGCGTCAACCTGTGTAAACATATCGAATATGTCGTCAAACCGATCTTCGGGTATGCCTGCCCCGGTATCCCTGACCATGAAACCCACCAGAATACTCTCATCCCACTGGGTTTCCAGCCCGACATCCACACAGACCCATCCCTCAGCGGTAAACTTGACCGCGTTCCCTATAAGATTGGTAAGGACCTGCCGTATCCTCCCGGGATCACCCCTCACAAAGGCCGGCACATCCGGATCTATCCTGCAACTGAGTTCAATGCCCTTTGCATCTGCCTGAACCTTCATCATCTCCACGGTCTTTTCCACAGTGGACCTGAGATCAAAATCAATGATTTCGATCTCCATCTTTCCGGCCTCGATCCTGGAGAAGTCCAGGATATCATTGATGATGCGGAGAAGTGATCCGGCGCTATCCTGTATAATGTTCGCATACTTGCGCGCATCAGGGGCAAGGTCCATCTCAAGCAGCAGAGAGTTCATCCCTATCACGCCGTTCATCGGTGTCCGGACCTCATGGCTTATATTGGACAAAAAATCACTCTTTGCCCTGGTCGCGGCCTCGGCAGCAACCAGGGCCTTTTCCATCTTCTCTTCTAAACGTATGCGTTTTTTGATCTCATCATGCAGGTCCTGGTTGGTCTTTGATATCTCTTTGTTCTTTTCAATAAGCTGACTGTTCTTGTCTTTTAACCCGTGGCCAAGCCTTATATTCTCCGCTTCAATACAATATCGTTCAACTGCCTGCCTTATTTCATAAACAAAACCCGTATCATCCCATGGTTTTTGTATATACCGGTATATACTTCCGAGGTTAATGGCATCTATGACCAGATCCATCTCACTGTACCCGGTAAGGAGGATGCGGATAATACCCGGCCGGATATTTTTCACCCTTTCAAGGAGATCCAACCCCTTGATACCCGGCATGCACTGATCCGACACGATCACTGCGATATTTGTATTCTGCTTGATGATCTCCAGGGCATCTGCGGCCGAAGATGCAGTTTTGACCTCAAATGCATCTTCATTAAACAGGCGCTTTAATGAGCTGAGAACATTTTTTTCATCGTCCACAAAAAGGACAGCCGGGTTGATGGACACTTTATTATCCATAACCTACCCTTCGGCAGAATTGTTCATCAAATCAAGGTAAAAATCAGGGGGAACCCCTCATTCTCTATACGCTGAAACGTATATTCAGGATATCGCCATCTTTTACCGTGTAGGTCTTGCCTTCAAGTCGCACCAGGCCCTGATCTCTCAGGGTTTTTTCCGCACCATGCTTCATGAGGTCTTCAAAGGAAAAGCACTCCGCCCGTATAAATCCCCTTGCAAGGTCGGAATGGATAGCGCCTGCCGCTTCCATGGCAGTATCCATCTCCATGATGGTCCATGCCCTGACCTCATCCGGGCCGACCGTGAAAAAGGTGATGTAGCCCAGGACCTCATATGCGAGCATGGCGAGGCGATCCCTTGCCGAGGCTGCGATATGCATATCTTCCATAAACATATTTGCCTCTGCCTCATCAAGCATACCCAGCTCCATCTCGAACTTTCCTGCAAATTCAATGGCCGGAGCAAACACAGACAGATCAGACATCAATGAGGGATTCCTGCTAAAACATTGATCGTCTGAATTAAGGATCACCATAACCGGTTTCAAGGTCAGGAACTGAAACCCCCTGACAGACTTGAGCTGGGAGACGCCCAGATCCATGGACCGGATCGGCCTCGAGGCATTGAGACATTCCAGTATGGCCTCAAGGGTTGCCTTTTCAAGGTCCTGCTCAGGCCCCTTTACCCCGCGCCTGATATTGTGTTCAATCCGTTCCAGCCGGTTTTCCGCAATAACCATATCCGAAAGGATCAGCTCTGAAAAAAGCCCCTGCACATCTTTCACTGGATCGCCTTTGCCATGGATCTCACTGATAACCTCGTCAGAAAAGTTTCTTACAACCAGGGCAAGTGCATCCATGGTCTTTATCAATCCAAGCTGTGTAGGCGAAAAAATCTCGTTTTCCTTGTTATCCCTCTGCATGGAAGTAAAGTCCACACACTCGATCGTGGCCCTGGTGGTCTTTCTGGGTGAATACATCTCATTGAGCCTGTCCACCCTGGGGTCGTTCACCTCAACCATGGCTATATTCGGCTGTGCTTTTGAGGAGGCATAGGCATCCGTGTCCGCCTGAGACAGCGTAAGTGCATTAAATACCGTGGTCTTTCCGGATTTCTGAAGACCGACAATGCCAATTTTCATCTATTCATTCTCCCCGGTTTCTCGTTTTTCTCTTAAACGTCCAGTGAACGGTTAAGGGAATCATCCCTGTTCAGCAAATCATCCCGGCTCAGCAAATCATCAATGATCCGATTATATACCACCTGCGTGTCCGGTGCCACATAGCCGATAATATGGCTGTTATAAAGGGAAACCATACCATGAAGAAGGCTCCAGACATGGGTGAGGTCTGCGACCACCCCCTCCTGATTTTCGCTGTCATACCCCGGGATACCCCTTATAATGCCCATGGACAGGTCCGCTATGTCCATGGATATGCGGTATTCCACCTCAGAGAGTTTTTCAAAGGGGGTGCCCACATAATCATTGTATTTCGGGGTTGACAGGGTAAACATGATTTCATAATAACCGCTGTTTTCCATCCCGAACCCAAGGTAGGCGTCTATCATGGCCCTTGCGCGTTCAAAGGGTTCGTCCCGGGACACACAGGCCTTTTTGAGGTCATGATAAAGCATCTCAAACCCGCGTATGACAATCGAGATGTATATCTCTTCCTTGCTGGAAAAATAGTTATATATATTGGGGGCACTCATACCTGTATGTCTGGCCATACGGCGCATGGTCAGGGACCTGAGCCCATGGCTGACAATAATATCCAAGGCCGCGTCAAGGATACGCCCCCTGATCCGGTCAATCTCGTGTGCATTGCGCGCAATCTTCATCCCGGCATGAATAACCCTGACCCCGCCGAAAAGTCAAGCACCTCAACTGCATCGCAGTAAGCTGATAAACCAGATGTTCGGGCTATCATTACCGTTCACGGCTTGAAATTGGAAATTGGAAATTAGAAATTGGGGAGAAATGAAACGAGTTTACGAGCTGGATGTGTAGCCGTTCACGGCTTGAAATTGG
>JAYEKR010000215.1:0-2314 GCA_034661115.1 Thermodesulfobacteriota bacterium
AGATACACATCATAAAAGGCCGGAGCCTCTCTCCTTTGCTGATCCTGGACGCCTTTTCCAGCGACCCTGTCGGTCCGGAAGGGATTACAAAGATAAAGACACAATGGGAAAAGACAAGATTTGGAAATTAAAGATTTGACCATGGATTTGCCCCATGGTAGGCCATATCCATGGGGTGGAGATATGGAAGATACAGGGTTTGATATCAGCGGCCTGGCGCCGCAGGCGGCCCCGGTTGTACAAAAGTTTGTAAGGGATGTCCTTTCTGAAAACCGGGAGGCAATCGCCTCAGTTGCGGTTATCGGGAGCGCGGTAACCCCGGATTTTATCCCGCACTGCTCGGACATCAATACAGTGATCGTCCTTGGCCCTTCGGCGGACATGGGTATCCTCGATTCTCTTGCGTCCATGGGGACCCGGTACGGCAGAAAGAGGGTGAATGCACCTTTGATCATGACAAAGGAATATATCGAAGGATCCCTTGATGTGTTTCCCATAGAGTTTCTTGATATGAAACTCTTTCACCATAGCGTGTATGGGACAGATTATTTCTGTGACCTTGATATCCAGCAGGGGGCATTGAGACTGCAGTGTGAAAGAGACCTGAAATCAAAGCTGATAAACCTGAGGCAGGGTTATATATACGCGGGCGGTAAAAAGAAAAGGCTTTCCGACCTCTTGTTGAGTGCGTGGCCCGGTATTCTGCCCCTTGTTAGGGCAATGATCCTTGTTGTTAATGGAGAGATCAAGGCTATCGGGCGTGAGGAAACCCTGAAACAGGCGCACGATGTCCTGGATATGGATATGGGATGCCTGTATGAGATATGGGAGATAAAACAGGGCAAAAGGGATAAATCCCTCAATGATGTAAAGGCCCTGTTCAAGCGGGTATATGATCTGATTGATGAACTTTCTGTCAGAGTGGACAAGATTTCCATCTAGGAGGCTGTCCGAGAATTCAAATATTTGTTGGTTTGAGGGATTCAGGGGCAACAATATCAATGGATTACGAGTGTAGATTTTACAAAAAGGCTGTTTTCGGATTCTTGTCCAGGGCACTGCTCGCCCTTTTTATTCTGTTGTTTTTTTCAGGCATGGTCTGTGCTGCCGCTACGCCCTTGACCTATGTGGATGACCGGGCCGGCATTATCGATGCCAGGGCCAGGCATGCACTGTCCGGATACCTCCAGGAGCTGGAGCAGAAGACAGGCACCCAGATGATCATCCTTACAGTGCCCTCAACCAATGGTGTCCCCATAGATGAGTATTCCATATCACTGGCTGAAAAATGGGGCCTGGGGCAAAAGGGCAGGGATAACGGCCTGCTCATGGTTATTGCGTCCAAAGACAGAAAATACCGCATAGAGACCGGTTACGGCCTGGAGGGGATATTGCCGGACAGCCGGCTCGGCGGTATTACACGGCAATACCTTGTGCCGGCCTTCAAGAAAGGGGATTATACTGCGGGGATATACAATACCGCGGTTGTGATCATGGGTATTATCGCAAAAGACAGCAATGTAAAGCTTACAGGCCTTCCGCATGTGGCCTCAAGGGCACGGGAACGCAGCTCTTCATCCGGCAGTCTCCTGGGCCTGATCATATTCATCATGCTGATATCCTCCCTGTTTTCCCGCAGGACCAGGGGGCTTCTCCCCATGCTTTTCCTGGGTTCCATGCTGGGTGGCGGGTATTCCGGCGGCAGGTCTTCGGGCGGGTTCGGGTCCTTTGGAGGTGGCCTGGGCGGTTCTTTCGGCGGTGGCGGTGTGTCCGGGGGATGGTAAAAGAATCCACATATAATACGGAGGAAAGATGAACAAAAAGGCATTAACGATTATAGGTATCATTGTCCTGGTCATAGTGATCTTTGGCGGCATGATGGTATCACAGTACAACCGGGTTATAGGCATGTCAGAGGCGGTGGATGCGCAGTGGGCACAGGTGGAAAACCAGCTCCAGCGGCGCTTTGATCTCATACCGAATTTGGTGGAGACAGTAAAAGGCTATGCAGGACACGAAAAAGAGGTGTTTACAGCAATAGCGAATGCCAGAAAGGCCTATTTTTCCGCAGATACAGTGGGCAAAAAGGCAGTTGCCGCCGGTCAAATGGAGGGTTCCCTGTCCAGGCTGCTTCTTCTTCAGGAGAGATATCCGAATCTCAAGGCAAACGAGAGTTTTTTGAGGCTGCAGGACAGCCTGGAAGGTACGGAGAATCGTATCTCAGTGGAACGTAAACGCTATAATGACAGCGTGAGGATGCTCAATACCTACATAAGGGGCTTCCCAGGCCGGATGATCGCGTCATGGGCCGGGG
>JAYEKR010000216.1:0-2312 GCA_034661115.1 Thermodesulfobacteriota bacterium
CAGGCAGATGGAAGGATAAGGAGTACATGATGGATCCAAACAAACAGGCCTACAGGCAGGAGGCATACGAGATTCTGGGTGATCTTGAAGACGGGCTCATTGAACTGGAAGAACATCCCGAAGACACAGATACCATAGGCAGGGTTTTCAGGGCCATGCATACAATCAAGGGCTCCGGGGCCATGTTCGGCTTTGATGACATCGCAAAATTCACCCATGGCATCGAGACCGTCTACTCCCTGGTACGCGAAAACAGGTTGCATGTCACCAGCGACATGGTCTCCCTTACACTGAAGGCCTGCGACCAGATAAAGGCCATGCTCCATGCATCCGAAGGCGGAGAAAAGGCAGACCATGGGATTACATCCGAGATATCCTCTGAATTTGAAGCACTTGCCGGGAGCAAACCGGAAAAAACCGAGGCTGCAAAAGAAGACCAACAACCAGAAGATACCCGGGCAGAGGAAAAGACATACCGCATACGCTTCAGGCCCAACCGTGACATCTTTGACAACGGGACCAATCCCATCTTGCTGCTCAATGAATTACGTGGCATGGGAGAGTGCAGTATAACCGCTATAACCGGGGACCTGCCGGATATCACAGAGATGGACCCGGAAAAGTGCTATTGTGCATGGGATATCATCCTCAGCACAGACCATGACCTGAACGCAATCAGGGATGTATTCATCTTTGTCGAAGATCTCTCTGAGATCGATATCGCTGAACTGGATACCCAGGACACGGAAAAGCTCGGAGAGATCCTCCTGTCCAGGGGTGATGTGGGCAGGGACGACCTGTATGATGCCCTTGCCTCGCAGAAAAAGCTCGGCGAGGTCATGGTGGAAAAAGGCACGGTCAAAAAACCCCAAATTGAATCCGCGCTTGCAGAACAGACACATATACGCAAGACAGACCAGAAACATCATGAAAAAGAGACCATGACCAGCGTGCGCGTGCCATCTGAAAGGCTGGATTCCCTGGTGAACCTGGTAGGGGAACTGGTGATCCTGCAGGAGCACCTGAGCCAGAAGACCGCATCCATCGCTGACCAGGAGGTTGAAGCCCTGGCAGAAGAGCTTGAAAGGCTCACCTCCAGGTTGAGGGACAATGCCCTGGGCATACGCATGCTCCCCATAGGCACCATCTTTGCCAGGTTTAAACGCCTGGTCAGGGACCTCTCAAATGAAATGGGCAAAGAAATCGTCCTTGAAACCAGCGGGGCACAGACAGAACTGGACAAAACCGTCATTGAAAACCTGGGAGATCCACTGACACACCTGATAAGAAACTGTATAGACCACGGGATCGAACCCCCTGAAGAAAGAAAGGCAAAGGGTAAAAACCCGGCAGGTACCATAGCCCTGTCTGCAGAGCATGCAGGGGCACATGTGCTGGTAAAAATCATGGACGACGGCAAAGGGCTGGACACGGACGCCATCATGGCAAAGGCCGTAAAACAGGGCATTGTCTCAGAAAACGCATCTCTGGGTGAACAGGATATCTTCAGGTTGATCTTTGCGCCTGGTTTTTCCACTGCAGAAAAAGTCACCGATGTGTCCGGCAGAGGCGTGGGCATGGATGTGGTGACAAAAAATATAGAAAAAATCGGGGGCAAGGTCGAACTCGCAAGCAAAAAAGACCAGGGCACCACAGTCACATTGAAACTCCCGCTGACCCTTGCCATCATCAATGGATTTTTGGTGAAGATCATGGAAGAATTCTTTATCATCCCCCTGAGCAATGTCATTGAATGTCTCGAGCTTACCGAAGAAGACCGGTCCAATCATAACAGGGACATCATCGGGGTACGCGGAGAGATCATGCCATATATACAGCTCAGGGATGTCTTCAGCATACAGGGGAAAAGACCTCAAATTGAATATATCGTGGTTGTCGAGGTTGAGGGCAAAAGGATCGGCTTTGTGGTGGATAAGATCATCGGACAGCGCCAGATCGTGATAAAGAACATGGGTTCCATGCTCAAAGACACAGAGGGCATCTCCGGCGCGAGCATCATGGGTGACGGCACAGTGGCCCTGATCCTTGATACGGACAAGATATCCGCATATACTCAGAAGACACAGGAAATACAATAAAATGACAAAGTTCCCCTTATCTAAGATGTAAACGTTCGCGGAACGTTGAAATTGGAAATTGGAAATTAGAAATTGGCCTTTATGCCTTTGTACTGTTGACGAACGCATTCAATTTTGGCCCGAGTTTTTCAACTATTGCTTTGTATTCTATTGCTCTTGACTCAGATAAAATTTTTTTTCTGATGAGTTTTCGCAACCATGATTTGGTTTCTT
>JAYEKR010000217.1:0-11572 GCA_034661115.1 Thermodesulfobacteriota bacterium
CACTGGATTCCCGCCTTCGCGGGAATGACTGTGGTAGTGTTCCTGTTATTCAAGCTGTGAACGGCTACCTAAGGGGAATAGGCCTTTCGCAGCAAGCTGCGGGGAATTAAACCCTAAGAGAGATTAACACCATATTGTCCGCCAACATCATATTGTCCGCCAACACCAGGGTTTCTGATAAAAAAATCCAGCAAAGACAGGGGGAGTATATGTCCAATGCATCCGAAAACAGAAAGAACAAGACAAGGGCCAACATCATCCGTACCGCCTATGGTCTCTTCAGCAAAAAAGGCTATCACAACACCCAGGTCATGGACATCGTGCATGCAGCAGGCATATCCGCTGGGACCTTTTACAACCACTTTACAGACAAAAAAAAACTCTACGAAACAATGACACGGGAAGACTTTGAATCTATGCGTACAGGTCTCTGCGATATAAGACAGTCCCTTAACGCACAGAACGCACAGGACAGGGAATTCAAGGTACAGGAATCGTGCAGGACCTATCTTGAATATGTAAAAAACAACCCTGAACAGGTATTGATGATCCTCAGAAGCAGCTTTGGCATTGACACTAAACTGGACATGGACGCGTGGGAGAGTTACAGCCGATGCGCGAAAGACATATCCACAGACATACGCGGTTGGGAATCACAGGGAATCATCCAGGGGGCAAATCCCGATCTTGTCGGACACGCCATTGTGGGTCTGTCCATGCAGATCGCCCATGCCTACCTGGCACAGAAGCCATTCACCGTGGAAGAGGCAGTGGACGCCATGACGACCATGATTCTCGCCATATTCACAACATATCTCACGCACAAGGGGGAAGACCATGATCCATAAAACCAGACCACCATAGGCTCAGACACTCGGTGAATTCCGGATTGTAATGGTATCAAAATGGATAAAAAAGGAGGTAATATGAACAAGAATCTCGACGCAATATTTTTATACCCTCTCCCCTGGGTGGACGATGAGGCACGGATGTTTGCAGACACAGCCCGGGATTGGGCAAACAAGGAGATCATTTCCGACCGTCTGAACTATCAAAAAAATTACCAGGAACTCTTTAAAGAAAAACGCAGGATCCTCAGCGTTGATATCGGTTTCCAACGGCTTGTCCTGGCCGAAGACAATGGCGGTTTCGGATGGAACACGCCATCGAGCGCACCGGGAATCATGAATGTATTCTCCGAGATAGGAAGGGCGGATGCGGCAACCGGCTATGTGACAGCTATTAAATACGTGATCTTTGCCACCATTGCCATGGAACACAATATGAACAAAAATCTCTGCGATATCCTTGCCCCGCAATATCTCGCAGATGAAATAAAAACCCTTTCCCTTATCCTGCCCGGGGCTGGAAGGACCGGAGAAGAAACACCCCTGTTCATGGGAAGGTCCATCCGGGCACGAATAGAGGAAAAAGAAGATGCCTTTATCCTGGATGGAGAGGCATTGAGGCCCATGGGATGCGGCGCAGATGCCGACCTGTTCTGCATTGCATGCGCAGACAGCGACAGACAGCCATGTGTCGCCTTTGTCCCGGCAGAGACAAAGGGGGTGATAAAGGGAGAACCCATACAGCAGACTGGCCTTGACGCGTGCAGAAACGCGGACATCACACTGAAAAAGGTGCGAATTCCAAAAGAAAATTGCATAAAAAGAGACGGAGTTATCATGGAAATATATATATGGCTGAATCTCCTCCTTGGAGGGGTGAGCATCGGTGCGGCCATGAATTTCCATGAAATCCTGGATGAGTGGGCAGAAAGCCGGGTTATAAAGGGGGGAGAACCCATGAAGGAGAACCCCTTGTGCGCCTCTGTCCTGGCAGAGGTTGCAGACGATATCGCGACGGCAAGACTCATCAACTTCAGCCTCAGCCACATCATGGCTCAACCCGATGAATGGGGTAAGGTCGGAGACAAAGGGATCTACACCTTTGCACAGATGATTGGGTCAAGGGTGCAAAGGCTCAGCCTTAATGCCCTGAACCGCGGCATGGAGCTCATGGGCTCTGCAGGATATGCAAAAGAATGGCATGTGGAAAAACACTGGAGAGACATCAAGACAATACAGTCCCACCTTGCAGGCCTGGCCTCCAATGCCCCTGTCATGATGGATGTGTCCAGATTCTTCTATAACAGCCCGGAGGTGCAAAAATGAAAAACTTTGATGAATTCTCAAGGCCCATGGAATATACCTCGCCCATGGATGCTCACCTGCGCTCTGCAATAAGAAACTGGGCGCAAAAAGAGGTCATGCCCTTCAGGCGCAGCTTTGACGAGGACTGGCTGGACCACAAGCTCATAGAACCCGCGTTTGACAAGCTCATGGGGAACAAGGGGCTCGGTATTCAAAAGGCCCTCTTTCCTTCCGAAGTCGGGGGCTGGGGACTGGGGCAATCAGACTATCTCTTCCGGGTCAGCCTGGTCATGGCCGAAGAGCTGGGACGGGCAGACACGGGCATGGCAGTGGCATCCATGGTCTCTTTCTGGCCTCTGATAACGATCACCGTATCGCCGTATCTCAATATGGATCTGTGCAGGCAGATCGCCCCTATGTTTGTAAACGCGGACAAGGCCGTGTTTGCCGCAAACGCCATGACTGAACCGCAGGGTGGTTCTGATGTGGAAAACATGGAACTGTTAAAGGGAAAGACCCTGAAGACCACGGCCCGGCTGGAAGGCGAAGAATGGGTCATCAACGGGCACAAGCTCTGGCCCACCAATTCAGGCGGGGTATCCAGCCTCTTCGGGGTACCATGCACCACCAACCCGGGATCCGACGACCCGAATGCATTCGCCTTCATCTTTGTACCTGTAAAGACCCCTGGCGTGGCAGAGGGCAACCCCTATGAAAAGGCGGGCATGGCGGCAGACAAAAACTCCGACATCTGGTTCGATCAGGCAAGGGTTCCAAAGTCATACAGGGCCCACGGTCCCGGCACAGACAAGGACGCCTTTTACCAGCTCATCTCCATGGGACAGGTGGCAAGCTGCGGATTTTTGACAGGCGCCATGATGAACATGTATGAAAGGCTGTATACCTTTGTTTCAACCCGAACATACAATAACCGGCCGCTCAAGGAAAACGACGCCATAGCCGGCATCATAGGCCGGATCGCCGGAGACATCGACATTTGCCGTATCCTTGCCCACGAGGCCGCCATGATCGGAGACCGCAGAAACACGCCCTATGGAGACCCGATCATATCTCCACAGACCATTGGCCGAATAAGGAACATCAAGGATTTTGTTTCGGACAGGGCCGTAGATATCATTGGCCAGGCCATGGATGTACTCGGGGCCTACGGGGCTGACCGTGAGTGGGATATAGAAAAACACTGGAGAGACATAAAGATCATCCAGCTCTGGATGGGCGGCAAACAGCTCTGCCAGATGGAAGCGGCCAGGTGGTTCTTTAACTGTGAAACACTTTAAAAAAAGGAGGAAACCATGGAACCAGATCTGAACAGAGGTATCATCTCCACTGCAGATGGTATACTGGGTCAACTCCTCGAGAGCCCGACAGTCAAAGACAATATCCGTGTCCTGTTGAACAATCTTGACCCGGACAACAGCCGCTACCTTGTACGCACAATCCTGTGGAAAGACCCGGAGGTGATTCTGGGCCTTCTCGGCAGCCTCTCCGGCGTGGCCAATATCCTCATCGCCGCCCTTCACGAGATGTCCGTGCAGATCCCTGAAAAGTTTTCACCGGGGCTCTTGAACGCATTCATCGGATCCATCCTCAGGGATATCGACTCAGAAAAATTAAACGAGGCCATAGAAAACATGAAGCCCGTTATTGACGGGCTCTTACCCCTGGTTAAAGAACAATGGACGATAATCACGAATAACAAGGAGGGAACACAGGATGGAAAAGACCATGCCTGATACATCCACCAGCAATATATTAAAAGAGGTCCTGAAGATGCCCTTTATCAAGACAATCCTGAAAAACAACCTAAGGGCAATCGAGCATAAAGATGGTCAAAACTTCATAAAGACCCTGCTCTGGCAGGACCCGGAGGTTATCCTGGGGGTATTGGGAGGCCTGCCCGGAACGATAAACCCCATCACAGGGGCCATTGCAGAGATGCTGGAACAGGTCCGGGCCAAATTTTCGCCCGGGCTCCTTAAAGGGTTTTCAATGAGCATCCTTGATGAGATCAACACAGCCCCCCTGGGGCAGGGCCTGAGAACCATTGCCGGGCTTGTCAAGGACATTGCCGACGAGTCTCCTGAGATAAGGGAGGTGGTCCTGGACAAAGGACCCATCGCCATTGCAAACGGCATCAATGCAGCCACAAAAAAGATCAACGAAATCGGAGAAGACAACCCCGACCTCATAGGTAATTTCATCTCCGGGATCACATCAAACCTTGACAAAAAGGATCTTTCAGGGGCGACCACACTTATTGCCGATGCCTTCCTTGACCAGGGGATTCTTCCTCTGGTTCCATGGACGGCTCGGCTCGTGACAGGAAGGATAAAAAAAAGGCTGGCCCGTTTCATGCCGACATGAAAAAACCCAGGTTCACGGTTCAAGGGTTCACGGTTCAAGGGTTCACGGTTAGCGAGCAATGAAGGCCGCAAAAAAGCCCTGAACCGTGAACCTGACAACCTGAGCAGTTGCAAAAAAATATGGGTATGCCTAAAACAGGGCTATGGATAACAGGACAGATACAGCACAATATATGGAAAAAGAACACCGTATCCTGGAAAAAAAAGATTCAGCCGGGAATACATGGCACAAAATCTATTTTGGAGAAGGGGCACATTTTAAAAACTGGCTTGAACAGGCCAGAGAGGTCCTTGGAACAGAAAACATAGAGGTTGAAGAGGTGAACGCTACAGGCCTGAAATGTTTTGAAAAGGCATACCGCATCTGGGCCAGGAGATCTTGATCACATGTGTCGGCAGAACAATAATACCTCCTGTCAACCGCAGTCGTAACCCTTCACTAGCGAAACAAAATGCCGTTGGTGGTGTTCCACTTTTTTTACATTAAACACTTGATACAGGACATGACACAAGCCGTGGCCCTACTCCTTCTCTGGATGGTCTATATCCTCTTGCGGTAATCTGCCCTCTTTCGATGCCTGACCCTTCTCGTCCTTAAACACCTTATCCGCCAGGGCTACAAGCCCTGCGGTAGAGCCAAGCTGCATGGTTTCCGTCACAGTGCTGGGTACGATCACCAAAGAAGCATTCTTTTTGAGACCCTCATAGAGCATATTCATGGCCCTCAGGTGCAGGGCGGTCGGATTTTCCTGGTAGGTTCGGGCCGCATCCTCAAACTTGACTGCAACCTGTTTTTCCGCCTGGGCAAGGATAACCCTGGCCTCCCTCTCCCTTTCCGCCTGGGCCTCCTTGGACATGGCATCCTGGAGGGCAAGAGGAATATTCACATCCCTCATCTCCACGGATATCACCTTGATTCCCCATGGTTCGGTCCGATGGTGAATGATCCGTTCAAGCTCATGGTCTATGGCCTCCCTGCCGACGAGCATCTGTGCCAAATTGCTCTTACCGATCACATCCCTTAATGCGGTCTGGCATGCCCAGCTGATAGCGACATTATAGTCCTCCACCTCAAGGGATGCGTTCTCCGGATCGATTACTTGCCAGAACAGGACCGCATCTACGTCCACGGGCACTGTATCTCTTGTAAGTGTCTTTTCCGCACTAAAGGCAGTTGTGATGACCCGGAGATCCACCCAGTAGGGCACCGTGTCGACCACGGGAATAATAAAGAAGATACCCGGACCCTTTAATCCCCGGTATTTACCGAGCCTGAGAACCACGGCCCTTTCCCATTGATCCGCGATTTTGACTGAACCGGCAAAAAACATGGCAGCAACAAGCCCTCCCATACCTGTAAAGACGGATGCTGTCTGGTCTGTAAGAGAATACGTGTATGACAGCCACGCGAATGGAAGGAAAATACAAAAAAATACCAGTACAGGAAAATAATTTATCTTCCTCAGCCCGAACGCATGTTCTTCCATAATAATCCTCCCCTGTTCAATACACTTCCACCATCCTGCCCCATAGATACAGGGCGGACAATGCAAAGATAAGGTTTAACAATAATACTGTGGTAAGACATAAAAATCAAGCCTCGCTATAAACCGTCTTAATGGCGTGGGACATCATTCCCTCTCCCCCTTGTTATATTCCATAGTTCCACGGGAATATACTTTAACGAAAGGGTAATACCCCCTTTCAAAACAAGTGTCCCAGCATAAAATACATGGCCGTTCTATTGTCCTCTGCGTGCCCGAGTCCCAGGAAGATCGGACCCATGGCAGTCTTTGCCCCGACAAACATGCTGGAGGCGAAGATCATGTCCTTTGCCGTGATATTTACCTCGCTCCTTTTATCCCAGACATTCCCGCCTTCAAACGATGTACCCAGATACAGGCTGTCCAGGGGTAGATACATGGGTGCCCATATCCTGTGATAGTATATGAGCTGCCCGAGAAACATATGTTGACCTGTAAGCTGGTCAGTACAAAGGCCGGAAAGATTCAGAAACCCCCCGAGGGAAAACCGCTCAGATATGTTGCTGCTGCTTCCAAGGCTTGTGCCAAGCCGGGTACGGGCAATAAGGGTGTGTCTTCTGAAGGTAAACGGCTTTATGATTTCGGCATCCAGGACCTCAAAGGAATCGTCAGCGCCGAATTTTGTCCTTGATGCCTTGTATCTGCAGAGGGCCTCAAGGCCTCTGCGCGGGAAATCAAGGTCGTCCAGCTGATCGATATGCAGGGATGTCACATACGCACCCTGCTGTTTCCCGAAATCCGCAAGCGAGAGATCACCTGTATGAACACTCGCACTATTCCTTCCCCGCATGAGACCTATCCGTATCTCACCAAACCGGCTGAGCTGCATTCCAAGGTCTATCCCCAGGGCGGCCTTTCTTATCCGGTACCTTGCAACACGACTGTCCCTGTAAAAGATATCCCTGTAATATTTTTCATACCCGGCATAAGGGGAAATAAACACGGCCCACATATATGGATCAAAGGGCTGGTAAAACTCGGTCCTGAGTGTCTGCCTTTCCCCGATCTCCATCTCGGTCTTCCATTTCCCGCCCAGGTCATTGAGATGGGATTTTGTATAATCCACAAGAAGGCCGTATCCGCTGCCACCCTCAAAATCATTCGAGAGCCTGAGCCCCAGACAAAGCCTGCCCGGTGCATGAGGCTTCTTTTTTGTCTTCAGAAAAAGCCCCTGCCTGCCATTCCTTTCAACAAGCCTGAAATCACTGTATTCAAGTCCTTCCAGCTCATAGGCCTTGAACAGGTCATACCCAAGGACATCCATATCCACTTTGAGAAAATTCTGCATCCGGTTTTCAAGGCGCCTCCTCAATGACCGCGATGAAAACCTTGCAGGCTTATCCACCTCAATAAACTCTATCTTCGGAGGCCTGTATTCCCCGAGGTGATGCAGCCTGCAGTATTTTCTATAGGCTTGAGGCGACAGGGAATACGGCCCGATCAGGGCAGAGAAAGCCTCGGCCGCACCTTCCCCGATCTCGATCGCCTCGGCCACCTCCTTGAAATCCGCGGAACCGATCCCATCCAGGTCTGGTTTAATCAGGATGTCTCTTTTTCCCAGCAGGGCGACCTGTACCCGGATATTTGAATTGGTAAGAAAACGGGTGATCTGGTCTGTGATATCAAACACATTATTTATCTGCCCCTTCTTCAAAAGTGGAGACCCGATATTGACCGCAATAATGATATCCGCGCCCATATTCCTCATAACCTCAACCGGCAGATTCATGGAAACCCCTCCATCCACAAGGAGTTTTCCGTCAAATTCCACCGGCGTGAACACCCCGGGGACCGCCATACTCGCACGCATGGCCCTGGCCAGGTCTCCATGGGAAAGCACCACAGGCTGTGATGAAAGGATATCCGTGGCAACGGCCCGGAAGGGTATGGGAAGATTATCGAAATCCCGGATATCCGCCACTCCCAGGGTCAAAGACCTGAGCATAAAATCAAGTCTCTGCCCCTGGATAAGGCCCATGGGCAGCATAATACCTTTTGAGAAATCCACATTCATATCAAGGATATAATTCTTCTGCCCCTGCTTATCCTGATACGGGATTTCATCCCTGGGGATCCTGCCGGAAAAGACCGCATTCCAGTTGGTCTCTATACCTACCCGTTCGATCTCATCCAGGGAAAGCCCTGATGCATAGAGACCGCCCACAATCGCTCCCATGCTTGTCCCTGCGATACAATCAACCGGGACATGCAGCTGCTCCAGAACCCTGAGCACACCGACATGGGCCGCACCACGGGCACCTCCCCCGCTCAGGCAGACCCCTATCTTCGGATGCTGCGCGGCATGTACCGGCGCAGAAAACACAATCAGGCACAGGCACAAAAGACATGCATGCCGAAAACCTCTCATGGTATATCCCGGTACAAGACATAATTGTCTGCCTTGGGATGTACAGACCCGATTCCATGATAAAGACATAAAGGCATAGGCCTTAGATCTTCAACCCTTAAAAATCGGACATGCCCATACCCGCGATACCAAAAAGGACAAAGGCAATGCAAAGGGCCTGGACGATCCAGCCTATAATACATACACCGACCGCCCTGAAGGTGCTGTGATAGTCAAGGGCCTGCCGCACGGCAATAACCATGGCAACCAGCATCCATATTGAGGCGACAAGAGATACAATCCCAAAGAGCCCGGGGATAATCCCGAGGATGCGGATAATACCAGGCGAGCTGGAGAACCCAATGGTCCGGAGCAACTCTCCATAATCCGCACTGGTCTGAGGCTCGGGAAGCATCTTTGCGCCTATGATATAGGTGATAAAGGCCCATACACACCACGAAAGGAGCGCACCCACTGTACTCATCAACACGAATCCAATAGATCCTTCAGTAATGCTGCCAATGCCGGCCGCGACACTGGAAAGAATCACCACCATGGCCGCCTGGAAGGTGGCATCCCTGTCTGCCTCTACCTCCTCATAAAGCCCCACATCCAGCCTTGCGGCACGAATCATCCGCTGATAAAACCCCTGTCCCTTTGTCGTTGATTCCATATTACCTCCCAAACTTTCCCATGATATGCCCTTCCATGGCATGCCCTTCCATGGCATGGCAATGGCAAAAATCATGGCCCCCAAAATATTCTGAAAATATTTCATGGAATACTATTCTAATATCATGTCCTGACAATACAAGCTATCAGGTCCTGACACATTACGTAGGTGCGAAAATTTTTTGCCCCTGCATTCGCAGGAATCCTATTGGTAATGAGAAATGGAATGGTCACTTGATTTTTCCATTTCTGTGCTGGTAGGCATAGATTCAGGAGACACAGAATGGAAAACCTTAGATGGCTCTGGAACGGGGACGCATTGCGGGAAATGACAGCAGGGGAGCCTGCATTTTGCCTGATCATTATTATTGTGGCATCGCTCATAATGCTCGCAAAGGGGTCAGACTGGATGATAGACGGGGTGGTCTGCCTGGCCGAGAGAACCGGGATCTCCAGGATTGTCATAGGGTCCACTATCATAGCCCTTGGCACCAGCCTGCCGGAGGTAATGGTGTCGGTGATGGCGGCATGGATGGGTAATCCCGGACTGGCCCTGGGAAACGGGGTCGGTTCCATCATCGCGGACTCAGGGCTTATCCTGGGGCTCACTGCCCTGCTGGCACCTACTCCGATAAACCGTTTTATCCTCAACCGCACCGGCCGGGTACAGGTAGGTGCTGCCACATTACTTGTCTTTATCGCCATAGGTGCCCTGCTTACTGCACAGGGCACACCTTCTCTGGAAAGATGGGTCGGTTTCTTGTTCCTGTTTTTACTGGCCGTGTATATATATATGAATTACATCTGGGCAGAACAGCATCATGAGACAGTAGAGACCCCCTCCCCGGGATCAAAAGACAAAAACCTTGTCAAATCATGGCTCATGGTTGCAGGAGGACTGGCCTTGATCCTGGCAGGCGCGCGTCTCCTTGTTCCATGCGCATCCGAGCTTGCCATGCGCATAGGGGTCCCGGAGGATGTCATCGCAGCGACCATGGTGGCCTTTGGCACCTCTCTGCCGGAACTTATGTCCTCCTTTGCATCCATAAAAAAAGGCCACCCCGAAATCACGGTCGGTATCGTTGTGGGCTCGGATGTCCTCAACTCCCTCCTTGTAGTCGGCGCTGCAGCAGCGGTCCATCCCTTGAGTATCCCTCCAACCTTTTTCATCTTTCATTTCCCGGCCATGCTGATCATCCTCTATTCCTTCAGGCTCTTTATACACTTTGATGGTAACGGCTGGTTTAAACGCTGGCAGGGCGCATGGCTCCTGGGTGTTTACCTGGTCTATGTGACGCTCCAGTATACGCTGAACGTGGGATAGGACCGGGACAGTACACCTTTATTGCGCCTCCGACACCCTTATCAAAAAAAGCTCAACTGCGCACATAACTATATCAATTTTGTAACCACAGTCCACATATCAACCCACTTTCACTTTGACCTTTATCAAGGTCTCCATCGACAAAACATACTGGGCATCATAAACACCTTGGACTATATGAAAGATAAAATGCTCTATATTATAAAGGAATACCAGATCCCGTTTTCCAGAATGTTCGCAGCCGCCATCATTGCCATCCTGTTATTCTCACATCCCTCACATGCCATTGGACCTCTGACAGAAATCTTCTTCGATACAGCAGGATTTCTGCTGGTTATAGCATGCACCTTCGGCCGCATCTGGTCGCTCAGTTATATAAACGGCCACAAGACGCGTGACCTCATGGTTTCAGATCCCTATTCCATTGTCCGCAATCCCCTATACCTCTTCAGCCTTGCAGGCGCTATCGGTATTGGCATTGCATCCATGAATAGCCTTGCCCTTTGCCTGATTGTCCTCATGTTCGGGGTATATTACCCCTTTGTCATCAGGTCAGAGGAACAACGCCTCCTCATGGTACACAAAGACGCGTTTGAGACATACAGGAAACGCACCCCAAGCTTTATACCCAGGTTCTCTCTTTACAGCACACCGGAGACATACCCGGTGGATGCGCGGCTCTTTGCAAGGTCCTTCATGGGCGCAGTCTGGTTCCCTGTGGGGTTTGGCCTTATCGAGATCATCAAGACCTGCCACGAGACAGGCATCCTTCCTGTGCTTTTCTACGTACCATAAATGTTGATAAACTCGCAAAACCCCAAAAAACGTCATGCCGGACTTGATCCGGCATCCAGAATTTGTTGATTTTACTGGATTCCCACCTGCCTGTCTGCGTGCGACGCACTTCGCAGCCGGGAATGACGAGTGGGGGTACACGGCTTGAATAGCCGTTCACGGCTTGAAATTGGAAATTGGAAATTAGAAATTGGGGAGAACGGAAACGAGTTTACGAGCTGGATGTTTACAATGTTCCACGTTCAACGTTCCGTGAACGGTTACGTTTCTTCTACCTTCACCGGGGCAGACTCTATCTGCTCCTGGTTTTTCTATCCTTACATACCCAGGATCCCTGTGGCGGCAACACCAGC
>JAYEKR010000218.1:0-11565 GCA_034661115.1 Thermodesulfobacteriota bacterium
AAGACGGGCCACATAGACGAAGGTGAACTACACTTTACCTTTGCGTCGATTCAAATAACATATTATATATCCTGCAACCTTTTTAGCCAATGGAGAAAAAATGAAGATATGTATTATAGGCAGCGGTTATGTAGGGCTTGTGTCCGGGGCATGTTTTTCAGAGATGGGCAACAATGTCATCTGCGTTGACCAAGACCAGGACAAAATCTCCATGCTTTCCCAGGGCAAAGTGCCCATATATGAACCCGGGCTTGGAGAACTCATTGAAAGGAATCATAAAGAAGGCAGGCTTCGTTTTACCAGCGACCTTGAAGAAGGCATATCAGGAGCCCTGCTCTGTTTTATCTGCGTAGGCACACCACAGGACACAGATGGTTCGGCAGACCTTTCAAGCGTGCTGGATGTTGCATCCCAGATCGGGAAGATCATCAAAGAATACAAGATCATAGTGGATAAATCAACGGTCCCGGTCAAGACAGCCCAAAAGGTCAGGCAGCGCATACAGAAGGGAATAGACGACCGAGGTCTTTCGAATCTTGAATTTGACATAGTCTCCAACCCTGAATTTCTCAAAGAGGGCAATGCCATCCAGGATTTCATGCGCCCGGAGAGGGTCATCATAGGTACAGATAATGTCAGGACCGCGGAGATCCTCAAGGAACTCTACAATCCCTATCTGAGAACCAGCAACAACCCTGTACTTGTCATGGATATACGTTCCGCCGAGTTGACTAAGTATGCATCCAATGCCTTTCTGGCCACAAAGATAACCTTTATGAACGAACTCTCCATCCTCTGTGAAAAAATCGGAGCAGACATTACCCATGTCAGAAAGGGTATGGGCGTGGACGAAAGGATAGGCTCCAGGTTCCTCCTTGCCGGACCCGGTTATGGTGGCTCATGCTTCCCCAAGGATGTAAGGGCCCTGATCGCCACAGCAAATGAATACGATCTTGATCTCAAGATATGTATTGCCACATCTCAGGCAAATCAGAGGCAAAGGATCTATGCAGCCCAGAAGGTGATTGAGTACTACAAAGACTCCAAGATATCCGAACCTTACATTGCAGTATGGGGACTCACATTCAAACCCAAGACAGATGATGTCCGGGAATCCCCGGCCCTGGATATCATCGAGGCCATGCTGAACAAGGACATGAAGGTCAGGGCCTTCGACCCTCAGGGCATGGAGAATACCAGGGAAACCCTGGGAGACCGCATTGAATATGCACAAGACAGCTATGATGCGCTCAGGCATGCCCACGGCCTGGTCATCGTGACCGAATGGAATATGTTCAAAAGCCCTGACCTGGAAAGGATAAAAAAACTTATGGCAAGGCCGGTTATCTTTGATTTCAGAAACATCCTCTACCCGGAAGAGGTCCGGTCTGCGGGTATCACCTATTTCGGCCTGGGCCGGTCATAGAACAAAGACCTTGTCCTCAAAAAGGCTGATCCCGAAAACAACTCACGTTCTATCGTGAACCTCAGCACCAAGGGCAAGGTGGCCTATTATGCCCACGAACACTGGCACGAACAGATGGATGGGGATTCCGTAAATTTTTCCTGTCTCCCCAATTTCTAATTTCCAATTTCAAGCCGTTCACGGCTACATTTTTCCAGATAAAATCTCTAAAGTTTTATATGGCCTTTTTCCGATGAGATATAAGATGGAAAAACGACAGAGCAAGAGAGAGACCACACTGGACTGGGAAGATATATTTGCCAATGCAAAAATAGGCGCCACCGACATTAAGCTCCCTGTACTCGACATATCCATCGGAGGGATGGGTGTACTGGTCACAGAAGGATTTTCCCAGCTCAAAGAGGGCATTGAGATACAGATTGAAACCCTGGAAAAACAGGGGACAATCATTGCAACATCCATAAACGGCCGCATCGCATATCTGGGTCCGGGGGTTCCGTCCAAGGTCGGGATTGATTTCTCCCCTGACGACACCCCTATCGAGGCATACACAAAACTGAACCAAAACGGTTCAGGTGTCATCATAACGGACAAAAACGAGATAGAACATACCTTTAATGAAATAAAGGCACATTCCAGAGGGTTTGGCGACATGCTTATCATGTCCAGACATAAGGTCATACCGGCAGAATTCTTCTATCTCAGACCAGAAAACGACAACATGGTCTTGAGGATCGTACGGATCTCGGAACTGCGGCTGCCCTTCCAACCCGAAAAAGAAACTGTATACCCCTTTTATCTATTCAAGGGTATCAATGTAATGCTGTTTAAGGCAAAGGTCATTGATGTGGTGAAAAACATCATAGAAACAAGCTGGCCCGACAAACTGCAGTATCTCAGCCGCAGAAGCGTCCTGAGATACCTGGTCACGGGCAATGACCCCATCACCGCACGCATTGTACATCCCATAAGCGCCAAAGAAAACCACGCCTTTGTGTGGGATATCTCAGAGGAAGGCATGGGGGTCGAGCTGATGAACAAAGATATACCGATCATCGAAGGCATGCACCTGGATAAAATCCACATAGACCTTCCCAAGGGGCACATCGAGGCAGCCGGCATTGTCAGGTCTGTTGTAGCAGAGAATCTCCTGCACAAAACCCGCATAGGGGTAGAGTTTATACAGGGATCCCCCTATTACCAGGATCAGATATTGAAATTCCTCCTTGACAAGGATTTCCCTTCAGAGGACCTATTGTCTCACACCATGTAATATTCGCGATACCACTGGACAAAGGCCTTTATTCCCGTCTCTATTGAAATTCCGGGCCTGAACCCGGTCACAGACTCAAGGTCAAGGGCATCCGCACATGTTTCAACCACATCACCTTTTTGCATCCCGAGCATATTCTTTTTTGCCTTCATTGACAGGGCATCTTCCAGCACCTGGATAAAATACATGAGTTCCACGGATGTTGACCCCCCGATATTAAAGATACGATACGGTGCATAGCTGTTTCCAGGGTCAGGGTTTTCTCTGTCCCATTTGGATACCCCCTTTGGGACAAGCTTAATAATCCGGTAGATACCCTCTATAATATCATCTATATAGGTAAAATCTCTCTTCATCTTACCGTGATTGTACACATCGATGGGCACATTTGACAAAATCGCCTTTGTAAACTTGAACAGGGCCATGTCCGGACGCCCCCATGGCCCGTACACGGTAAAAAAACGTAGCCCAGTGCAGGCAAGGCCGTAGAGACTGGCATATGAATGGGCCATGAGTTCATTGGCCTTTTTTGTCGCGGCATACAGGGACATGGGGTGGTCGACATTGTCATGAACGCTAAAGGGCATCTTTGAGTTTGCCCCGTACACAGAAGACGAGGAGGCAAACACGAGGTGTCCTGTCCCGTGATGCCGGCAGGACTCAAGGATATTCATAAAACCGGTCAGGTTTGAATCCACATAGGCATAAGGATTCTCGATGCTGTAACGCACCCCTGCCTGTGCAGCCAGGTTCACCACCACATCAAAGGCCCTTTTGTCAAACAGGGTCTTTATCGCTGTCCGGTCCTCGAGATCCATGCAGAAAAAAGAAAACCCCTCATAAGGTTTCAGCATGGAGAGCCTCTTTTCCTTGAGCCTCGGGTCGTAATATGGATTGAGGTTGTCGAGCCCTGTCACCTCCATGCCTTCATCCAGGAGCCTCTTTGCAAGATGAAAACCGATAAATCCGGCAGCGCCGGTAACAAGAACCCTCATTTTTTTACTCCTTTTTCTGAAATCACATCCCTTATGCCATATATGTCCGGCACATATGGACATGACAAGGTATCCGGGGCTCCGTCTCCCACGACCACACCTTCCATGCCAATGGCAATGGCCGTCTCTACATTGGCAATACGGTCATCCACCATTATAAACCCTTCGGGCGACTGTCCATAAAACTCCATCACCTTGAGGTACGGGTATTCCAGGGGTTTCGGTATAAAATCCATGTATTCAATGGTAAAAAGGTCATCAAAAAATTCATCTATCCCCAGGGCCCGGAGTACGCGGCCGGCATAATCCAGGGATGCATTGGAAAAGGCAGTCAATCCGCATTCAAGGGATGAAAGGGTCTGCACGAGCCCTTCATCCACATGGAGCATCTCTTCCACGGGTACGTCATGGACCTCTTGGAGAAAGGGATGGGGGTCCACATCGTGATGGATCATGAGGCCTTTGAGCGTGGAACCGTAACGACGAACATAGCTGCGCCTGAGCCTTCTGGCACGTGCAGGACCCATGCGCAGACGTTCCTTCACATATGCATCTATCCTTGCGCTTACATGAGCAAAGGGCCCTGCCCCCTTGGGGTAGAGTGTATCATCGATATCCACGAGCAACCGTTTCATGCAGCGGTTCCAATGAAAAGGCCAATGGCGAGGAGAATGGGGGTGAGTAGATCGAGCACCACATTCCTTGACATCCAGGGGATGAGCCCTGGCATATCCTCGGCATTCTGCAGAACGCCCCTTATGAGAGGCAGACCTATGACCAGCGTAGCCAGGCATATAAGGGACCACAGGGGCAGTATCCCGGCAATACAGCCTGCAATGACCGGCAGGTATGCACAAAGGAGAAATATGGCATATATACGCGCGCTCTTTTGCCTTCCTGTAACAATGGGAAGATGCCGCCTGCCGGCCTCCCTGTCCGGTTCCATGTCCGGAAACTGATTCAAGAGCAGCAGGTTGCTTACAAGGAAAAACACCACCCAGGAAACCGCAAAGGCGCTCATGGTATATGCCCCACAGAGTACATACGCGGTCCCCATCACCATGAGGGGCCCGAAACCCAGGCCCGGAGCAATAAGACATACCAGGGGATGGCGAGTAGCCCACCCGGTATAAAACACCACCAGAAGAAGCCCGGCTATGCCGACCGGGGCAATCCCCCAGCCAATCCGATATATAAAATACAATCCAATCGCAGCGCACAGGCAAAGGGTAAAAACACCGGTAATCCATGCAATATGGGCATTGTCCGGATTATGAACCAGGGCCTGGCTCCCCCCGCTAAAGGGTGTGGGTTTTGTTTTGAAATCCAGGCCGCTCTTAAAATCCTCATATTCATTGAGGGCATTGACACTGATATGCGCACTGAGGGCGCCTGCAAAGACAAGGATGATATCCAGTACATTCATGTTCGATAAATCCATAGAACCCCCGCTATACCAGGCCGCGGCCACACCAAGCAATACACAGGCCGGGGTAAGGACAAGAAAGGGAAGCCTCATCGGACCGAACAAAGCCTCATTCTTCATCAGAAATCTCCATTTGAACCGCAGGGGGGTCCTGCCCGAGCAGCTGGAAGCCACGGGCCGTCACCTCTCTTCCCCTGGGTGTTCGTCTGATATAACCGTTTTGTATGAGATATGGCTCATACACATCCTCTATGGTATTCCTGTCCTCTCCCAAAGATGCGGCCAGGGAGTCAATACCGACCGGACCGCCTGAAAAATACTCGATCATGGTGGTCATGATCTTCCTGTCCATACGGTCCAGACCACTGGCATCTATGTCAAGCCTTGACAGGGCCATATCTGCGATCTTTTCTTCAACAACCCCTTTGCCCCTTACCTCGGCAAAGTCCCTGACCCTCCTGAGCAGCCGGTTGGCAATCCTCGGCGTTCCACGCGACCTGCGTGCAATCTCATAGAGACCGTCTTCATCATAGGGGATGGAAAGAATATTGGCTGAACGCCTCAGGATCTGCCTGAGCTCGTCAACCTTGTAGAATTCCAGGTGACCTATAACGCCGAACCTGTCTCTCAGCGGAGAGGTAATCATACCCGCCCTGGTGGTTGCTGCGACCAGAGTAAAGGGATTGAGGTCAATCCGTATAGACCTGGCTGAGGGGCCCTGGCCTATAACAATATCCAGCTTAAAATCCTCCATGGCCGGATACAGGATCTCTTCCACATTGGAGCCCAGGCGGTGGATCTCGTCAATAAAGAGCACATCGTTTGCCTCGAGATTGGTCAGTATGGATGCAAGGTCCCCTGACTTGTCAATGGCAGGGCCGCTGGTAATCTTCAGGTTTACGTCCATCTCCCTGGCTATGATATAGGAAAGAGTGGTCTTTCCCAGGCCGGGCGGGCCGTAAAAAAGGCAGTGGTCAAGGGGTTCTCCCCTCTTTTTTGCCGCGCGGATAAAGACATCGAGGTTGTCCTTGAGCGCATCCTGCCCTACATACTCGTCAAAACAACCGGGCCGGATATGGGACTCAAACCCGGCTTCCGTCTTTTCCATGAGTTCTCCGGAGAGTTCATCTGTCATTACATGAGTTCCTTCAATGCCTTTCTTATCATATCCTCAACCGTTTTTGCCTTTATCCTGCCCAGTGCCTTCCTGGCCTGTGCATCGGAATACCCGAGAGAGACAAGGGCGGAAAGGGCGTCAGAGTGCATGTCGGATGTGGTCCCGAACCCCTCTGTGTGGTACTGCTTCGATATCTTCTCCTTTAATTCCAGGATAATGCGCT
The DNA here is from genome assembly GCA_034661115.1 of Thermodesulfobacteriota bacterium. GTDB lineage: Bacteria > Desulfobacterota > Desulfomonilia > UBA1062 > UBA1062 > JAYEKR01. The sequence continues at coordinate 6,461 of JAYEKR010000218.1, forward strand.
GTGCGCTCTTTTTCCCTATCCCCGGGAGGGTGCACAGGTATGCAGCATTTTCGCCCACTACCTCGTCCAAAAAACGGTTAGGCTCAATAGAGGACAGGATATTCATGGCACTCCTCGGACCAATCCCTGAAACCCCGATGAGCAGCAGAAAAATCTCCCGGTGTTTCATGTCCGCAAAACCATACAGGCTGATCGAATCCTGTGAAACACCCAGCCAGGTAAACAAAGAGATCTCCTGGCCGCAGGAACAGGCATGTTCAAGCCCGGAATAGACCCTTACATTAAACCCGACACCGGAGACCATGATGGTCATAAAACCATCCTGTATATGGACGATCTCCCCACTGAGCATGCTTATCATCCCTGTTTCTCCCTCATGATCCTCATAAGCCTTGATGATGAATGACATACACCAATGGCAAGGGCATCCGAGGCATCCCTGGAGCGGACAAACCCTTTTTCAAGGTGCAGTATAGTAGTTATCATGGCGTTTACCTGTTCCTTGTCCGCATGCCCATAGCCACAGGTGGCCATCTTCACCTCGGTCGGCGTGTATTCAAACACAGGGATATCCATGAGGCTGGCCGCAAGGATAATGACCCCCCTGACCTGCCCCAGCTTCATTGCGGTCTGGGCATTTTTTGCATAAAAGGAGGACTCCAATGCCATCTCTTCGGGAGCAAATCGGGTCAATACCGTTTCGATTTCACGGTAGATATGGCAGAGCCGCCCGGGAAGCGCACCAGACTTTGGTCTTATGGTGCCGTGCGCCACATAATGGTCGCCTGATGCGCCGATATCCAAAACAGCATACCCGGTTGCACGTGAACCGGGATCAACCCCGCAGACAATCATTTTTCCTGTAGGCTTTCCATCTCTTCATCGTCTATATCAAAATTGGAGTACACAGACTGGACATCCTCAAGGTCATCCAGCACATCGAGGAGCTTTAATGTCTGCTGGGCGGCCTTGCCTGTGACCTTAACGGTTGACTGGGGAATCATGGATATCTCCACCACATTACAGGTGATATTGTTTTTATCAAGGGCCTCTCTCATGGCCTCCAGATCACCCGGGCCGGTCAGTATCTCAAACTCATCCCCCTGGTCGCTTATGTCATCCGCGCCCGCCTCCAATGCGATATCATAGAGTGCATCCTCGTCCACCTGGTCTTTGGCCACAGACGCATAGCCCTTTTTGTCAAACATCCAGCTTACGCACCCGGTCTCTCCCAAGTTCCCGTTATATTTGGAAAATGCATGGCGTATTTCTGCCACGGCCCGGTTCTTGTTGTCCGTCAAAACACTGACCATAACCGCAACACCTGCAGGGCCATAGCCCTCATAGGAAGACTCCTCGAGGCTGTAACCCTCCAGTTCGCCAGTACCCTTTTTGATGGCGCGTTCTGTATTTTCCTTGGGCATGTTTGCGGCCTTTGCCGCAGCTATTGCTGACCGTAACCTTGCATTGCCGTCTATATCGCCTCCGCCAATACGTGCTGCAACGGTTATCTCCTTGATAATTTTGCTGAAGAGCTTGCCCCTCTTGGCATCGGCAGCCCCTTTCTTGTATTTTATTGTACTCCATTTATTATGGCCGGACATCTACCACACCCCCTTAGTCTTTTTAAAATACATAGCACCGTGGCTGAATATTTACAAGGTCTTGGGAAGACCCACTGATGCAGCCATATATACTGGATCTCCATCAACACCTTATGTCAAAGCCCTCAAGGGATCCATCCGCATGCACATCCTGCACATCCACACCAGTCACATGTGCGCCTGGCGGCCCGTGTCGGCACCACTCAAAGAGAAGATCCATTGCCTTTTCATCTCCCTGCATCCAGACCTCCACATCGCCATCCGACGTATTTCGGACCCACCCTGAACAATGGAGCCTGTCAGCCTCCTTCAGGGTGCTCGCCCTGAACCACACTCCCTGAACTCTGCCGTGGATTTTCAACCGCAAGGCCTTCATGTCACTCTCCCTTCAGGATCTGTGTGAACGCATCCTCATACATTATCTTTACCCCCAAAGATTGCGCCTTTGCGAATTTGGACCCCGGTTTTTCTCCTGCGACAAGCCAGTCAAGGCTTTTACTTACAGAACCGACCACCCTGCCGCCCAGAGACTCGATGTGCGTCTTTGCCACAGATCTGCTCATGGATTCAAGTGAACCGGTAAGGCAAAGGCTTTTACCTTCCAGGGGCCGGACCCCTGTTACATCCCCTGGCAAATTGGATATACTCACACCCTTGTCCATCAGACCTTTAATGACCTTCCTGTTCCGGGGATCAGCGAAAAACCCTGTGATAGATGCCGCAATCTCCAGGCCAATCCCGGGTACTGCCTTCAGCTGTTCCATATCGGCAGCCATAAAGGCATCCAGCGTCCTGAAATGCCCGGCTGCCGTGTGCGCCGTAACCTCGCCCAGGTGAGGGATTCCCAGGGCATAGATAAACCGCCCCAGATCTGTATCCCTGCTTCGATCAATGGCCTCCAGGAGCTTGGCCGAAGACCTGGCCGCAAAGCCATCCAGTTTAATGAGGTCATCATAGCCAAAACCATAGATATCCGATACATCATGGAGAATACCCTGTGAGACCATGGTATCGACAATCCCCTTCCCCAGCCCCTCGATATCCATGGCGCCTTTGGATGCAAAGTGGTATATCCCCTGCTTGAGGATCGCGGGACAGGAGATATTCATACACCTCCAGGCCACCCCGTCCTGTTTCAAATCAGACCCGCATTCCGGGCAGATCGTATCCATTTCAAAGGGTTTTTCGTTTCCGGACCTCTTTGACAATACAGGACCAACCACCTCGGGGATCACGTCACCCGCCCTTTGCAAAATGACCCGGTCACCTGTTCGTATATCCTTTCGCACTATGTCCCGGGCATTATGCAAACTGGCGCGGCTGACCATCACACCGGCCAGGTTCACTGGGGTCAATACGGCAACAGGGGTCACCACCCCGGTACGACCCACCTGAAAGAGTATATCCTCAAGCACGGTTGTCGCCTGAAGAGGAGGAAACTTGTATGCAATCATCCACCTCGGTGAACGCGCCTTTGTCCCGAGCATCTCCTGGGATGCAATTGCGTCCACCTTTATCACCACCCCGTCGATATCATAGGCAAGGGTGTCCCGTTTGGTCCCAACATAATCGATAAAGGCAAGGACCTGGTCAAGGCCGTGGCAGCCCTTAATCAAGGGATTGACCTTGAATCCAAGGGGTTTCAGGCGTTTCATGATATCCACCTGGGATACACTCCCCAGCATGGATGCCTCTGATACACCATAGGCAAAAAACACCAGGGACCTTTGGGCGGTTATCCCTGAATCGAGCTGCCGAAGGGAACCTGCCGCCGCATTCCTGGGATTTGCAAAAAGGGCCCTGCCCTCCTCTGCACGTCTTTCATTGAGCCGTGTGAACGCATCCTTGTACATCACCACCTCACCCCTGACCTCAAACAGGTCAGGGACCGCATGCCTGTCAAGCCTGAGCGGGATGCTCCTGATCGTCCTTAAATTAGGGGTTACATCCTCCCCCTTCAGACCGTCTCCCCTTGTACCTCCATGGACAAGCAGACCCTTTTCATATACCAGCTCCACGGCCAGTCCATCAAACTTGGGTTCACAGCAATACATGATCTTTGATTTCTCAAGCCACCGAACTATCCGCGCATGAAAGCCCTTTATCCCGCCCTGGTCCATGGCATTGTCTATACTGAGGAGGGGTATGCGGTGCACCATGGGCACAAAGGATTCCAGCGGGGGCGAACCAACCCTCTGTGAAGGGGAATCCGGGGTTACAAGCCCTGGATTCCCGGCCTCCAGGTCCATGAGCTCCTGCATGAGCAGGTCATATTCCCCATCGGATATCTCAGGAAAATCCTGGACATAGTAGCATTGGTTATGGTAGAGGATTCTGTCCTTGAGTTCTTTTATGCGTGTAATATTATCCATAATATTTGAAAAAACAATAAAACATGTAGAGATTGTTCTAATTTTAACATAAAAAAAACTTGATCAAAAGAATTTAATGATTAATAAAGATATACAGAAATATAATCTATGAAAAACAGGAGTTTGTTATGGGTAAGGTTGTTTTTAATGTTCAGGATCAGTTTCTAAACCAGGCAAGAAAAGAAAGGGTTCCTATTGTTATTACACTCATCAATGAAGGGAAACAGATCAATGGTTTTGTAAGGAGTTTTGACCCCTTTTGCGTCCTTTTCCAAACGGACAAACCGATTCTTATCTACAAACACGCAATCTCAAGCATTGAACCGGCCGAGATAAATTCCAAGTTAAAAGACTTTCTGGCTGGATGAATATCCGGAAAAAGACCGCCTTTTTTTTCTGGATCATCCTGTGCCTGAGTACAGCCCTTAATGCGGCGAACTCTGTCTCAATGGAGGTTACGGGTATAGGTGTAATCACCGAAAAAAACACGGCCCGGGTAGAACAGGAGGCTATTGAGGATGCCTTCAACAAGGCCCTCATGATCACGGCGCTCAGGCATGTACCCCAGTGTTCTGTAACAAACCTTGTACAGGCATTTCCGGCCTACATTGCATTCCGGAGATCCCAGGATATCCTGCAATACAAAATAATTTCAAGATCCAGGCAATATGACATCCTGAGACTAAATGTAGAGGTGATCCTTGACGAAGGCCCCCTGGTCCAATGGCTCCAGGCCAACACCCTCACAATACCCAGGGGGCTCAGGCCCGGGATACTGCTCATGATCTCCTCGTCAGGCCCCGAAGACGAGCCCCCGCATGAATGGTGGGTCTCGAAGAAAAAACCCGAATACAATGCCATTGAGTCCGTACTTGCAGACAAACTATACCTCACCGGGGAAAACATCATCCGGGATCCGGGCAAATACAAAAGGGCCCGATTCTGGAAAAAAGATCCCCTTGATATCGCGGATGATGCCGGGGCAACATTCCTTGTATTCGGCCATTGCTCCTACCCACCCCTTCAGGACACGCTCTATGAATGCAGCATCGCGATAGATCTGATGGATGTCAACGACGGTTCTGTGGTCAAATCATGGTCCCTTTCCCGCAGGGGTGACCTTCAGGAG
>JAYEKR010000219.1:0-2272 GCA_034661115.1 Thermodesulfobacteriota bacterium
CCTTTATGCCTTTGTACTGTTGACGAACGCATTCAATTTTGGCCCGAGTTTTTTAACTATTGCTTTGTATTCTATTCTCCCCAATTTCTAATTTCCAATTTCCAATTTCAAGCCGTTCACGGCTACACATCCAGCTCGTAAACTCGTTTTCTGTCTCCCCAATTTCTAATTTCTAATTTCCAATTTCAAGCCGTTCACGGCTACTGATTCTTTATTCCTTTGCGTCAAATTTATGACTTTTTCAGTCATGATAAATAGTCCTGTAAAACCTGATGATCATATATGGGGGCCTGTTCCCATGGGTTGGGCCTGGTTCTGGCCGGATAAAGAATATGGCATGCCCCTTGCTTCCTGATTAAGAGAAAAGAATATATAAAAGGGGCAGGTATGGATCTCGCTTCGATTGTTGGTATTGTGTTTGCTTTAGGCATGATCTTGATGGGGATTTTGTCTGGTGGTTCACTGGGCCTTTTTATCAACCCGCCTTCTCTGTTGATTGTTCTGGGCGGCACATTAGGTATTGTATTTATCAATTATCCTCTCAAGAACGTGCTGAGTCTGGGTGGGGTTATCAAGAATGTTTTTTTTGCACAGGTTCATGATACGCAGTCTTTGATACCCACCTTTGTAGACTTTGCCACCAGGGCCAGACGCGAGGGCATCCTGGCCCTGGAAAGCGCGGCTGGAGAGCTCGAAGATCCTTTCTTTAAACAGGGTCTTGAACTGGTTATTGACGGTCTGGAACCCCAGGCCATCCGGGATATACTGGAGACAGAGATGGAATACATAGAACAGCGCCATAAAAGCGGGGCTGACATCCTTAGTTCCGTGGGAGGCTATGCCCCTGCCATGGGCATGATCGGTACATTGATCGGCCTGGTGCAGATGTTGCAGTCCATGGATGACCCTTCCTCCATCGGACCAGCCATGGCAGTGGCCCTTTTGACCACCTTTTACGGGTCATTTTTGGCAAATGTCATCGCTTTACCCATGGCTGGTAAACTCACCACACGCTCCGGCGAAGAGGTGTTGGTCAAGGGTATGGTCATAGAAGGCATAATGTCCATATCGGCAGGTGACAACCCGAGGATTGTAGAGAGGAAGCTCCATGCATATCTGGCCCCGCAACTCAGGGAGTCTTCGGCAGAGAATAAGGGATAATCACTGTGGCAAAAAAGAAAAAGATATATATAGAGCCTGAGAAGGACCTTACGACCATGCTTTTTACTTCCCTCATGCTCATCCTTTTGACCTTTTTCATTGTCCTGACCTCCATGGGGGTCCAGGACAGCAAAAAAGAGAGACTGGCCATGAATTCTCTTCTGGGGAGTTTTGGCATCCTGCCAGGGGGAAGCAGTCCCTACAAAAGCCAGCAAAAGGGCAGTATACTTCCACAGTCAGATCCCCTTTCTCCGACCCCTGTGAGGATCCAGCAGGTCAGGGCGGTGATCAAGGAAAGGGGGCTGACCGAGGGCACAGGCGTGTCCGAGGGATCTCTGGGCACCATTATTACCATGAGGGACAATGTACTGTTTGATAAGGGTGCAGACCAGCTCAAGCCAGGGTCCAGGGATGTATTGAATGCCATCGCCTCTGTCCTGGACAAGGTGGATAACCATGTTATGATATTAGGGCATACGGATTCCATCCCAATGGAAGACCCGCCGTTTTATTCAAACCGGGCGCTTTCGGCCGCCCGCGGCATGGCTGTTTTGTCATATCTTGCATCCAGGGGGGTTGCGTATGACCGTATGGTTGCCTATGGTATGGGCTCTCAACGTCCCATGACATCCAACAGTACCGCCCAGGGCAGACAACTCAATCGCAGGGTGGAGATCACAATCCTTGGCAGCCTTCCCGAAGGTGCACACAAGGGTATAGAGGCAAAAGAGAAACCCCCGGTGAATACCTTTCAGTACAAGGGGTTCAAGTTCAGACTGGAAGAGCAATAATGGCAAAGAAAGACCAGGATGTCCAATACATATATGTTCCAAGCAGGGAAGGGTGGATGGCTACCTTCTCTGATCTGGTAACCCTTCTCATCACCTTTTTTGTATTGCTCATATCCATGTCCTCCATGAATGATAAGGCGTTCAATGATGTTTTCGGGTTTTTCAATGATGCGATAGGTCCCCTTGAGTTTGCCACCAGGCATTCTGTGGACGGTCTTCCGAGCCTGGTTCCTGAAATCAAGACAAGGAGTCTCCTCGATTCCACATCCCTGAGCCGAAGCCTGCTCAATGCAATGGAAAAGAAGAATATAGGGGGGGTG
>JAYEKR010000220.1:0-2272 GCA_034661115.1 Thermodesulfobacteriota bacterium
TACTGATGGCTCTCCCTATGAGGGGTGTCCGCGTAATGCATTGAAACGTATCCTCAAGAAGATCGCAGATATGGGTTATACCTGCAATATGGGCCCTGAACTGGAATATTTCTACTTTGCCGACGATAAAGGCACAAAGACGCTCGACAGGGGCGGATACTATGATGGCCTGCCTGTGGACAAGACCGCGGATATCAGGCGCGAAACCATAGCTGCCCTGCAGGAGATGGGCATCAAGGTAGAGTATAGCCATCACGAGGTGGCCCCGTCTCAGCAGGAGATTGCTTTACGCTATGATGATGCCCTGACCATGGCAGACACGGTCATGACCTACCGCACTACAGTCAAGGAGATCGCCCGTCAGCACGGGATCTATGCCACCTTTATGCCCAAACCCATTGCGAGCGAGAACGGCAGCGGCATGCATGTCCACCAATCGCTGTTCAAGGATGGCAAAAACGCATTCTTCGATGCCGATGACGAGGATAACCTCTCACCCATCGCCAAACAGTACATCAGCGGTATTTTGAACCATGCCCGCGAGATCGTGGCGGTGACAAACCAGTCGGTAAATTCCTATAAACGCCTGGTGCCTGGTTATGAGGCCCCGGTATATGTCTCCTGGGCACGCCACAATCGATCGGCCATGGTCAGGGTCCCGATGTACAAGCCAGGCAAGGCCAATGCAACGCGTATGGAGTTTCGGGCCCCGGATCCGGCCTGCAATCCCTATCTGACCTTTGCCGTACAACTGGCCGCCGGTCTCAAGGGTATGGAGGGCAACTATGGCCTGGGGCAGCCAATCGAGGAGGATATCTTCGATATGCACCCCGATGCCCGCGAAAAGGCCGGGGTAACCTCTTTGCCGGGCAATCTCTTTGAGGCCATCCAGGAGGTGTCTAAAAGTGAGTTGGTGCACGATGCCCTTGGCGACCATATCTTCAACAAGTTTATTGATAACAAAAAAAGAGAATGGGACGAGTTCAGGGCGCATGTGAGCCAGTTCGAGATCGATAAATATCTGCCGATACTGTAGATATCAGGTGACTGTCGAGGCAACATTGAGTCGGTTTGACCTTCGTATTATTGTATGGTTGATGGATGCATCCGGGTTGGGTGCGGGTTTATCAATCCGGCAATATTCCGGATCTTTCCTGTAGGACACAGGGCGTTGACAGCAATGCCCTTGTCCTATGAGGGCTGTGTACAGGTTTGAACGTGCCAAGGTTGCATTCTTTGGTCTCAATTATGAATCCATCTATGCGCTGCGGTTTTTGCGCCGCAGGTCTTCAGCCATCATGACCGGGCGTAATTAATGTAATCGTGATCATGGAACAGGGCTGGGAATGTCGGTTTCTTTGCGACACTAGCTGGGAGATAGACCTCTAACCGTTTTCCAGGCTCCTTGAGATGGTTTTCTGGATCTTTCGCTGAAAAATTCTCCTGATGATGTATGTGCGCATGAAATCCGCCATTTTTGATATCTCGGTAGTGATCTGCATGTTTTCCTTGGTGCTTTTGCCCTTTACAATCTTTTTTCTGAGTATTATCTCCTCGTCCACAATCTTGTTGCCCTGTGTCACATAGAATTCAAGCCTGGAGAGATCACCACCCATGTCCAGTATTTTTTTGAGTGCATCTTTGCCAAAGCGTATATCCTCCTGGTCATAACGTACAGATACATTTTCATGCATATAGGGCATGAGCAGGCCCATGGCCTCTGCATCCCGGATCTGCCCGGAGGTGAGCCCTGTGGCATGCATAAACGCCTTTTTGTCGACAAGTTCCTCATTGACCCCAAAGACCGCATCCTCGATGGACTCTGCCTCTTCAAGCCCGAGCCCTTTATCCATGCGGCGGAGTATATTTTTTATCACTGAAAGGGGATAGTAGCGCATCTCTTTGAGATAGCGTATGACCCTTATCTTTTCGATACACCCCTCATCATAATAGGCCATACTCTTGTTGACCTTGTCGGGTTCCGGAAGGAGGCCCTGTCTCACATAATACCTTATGGTTGAAGGCGGGACCCCGCTTTTTTTCGATACCTCTCCAATCTTTATCCCCATGCCTTCTCCCTTTTCAAGTATAAAGTTAACCTTTAACTATAACCCTATAATCTATTCTTTCAGACATGTCAAAGAATCTGCATTGAATCACCACAAGGTTTGCGTGCGATCTGTTTTTGCTGGGGTTCACGATTTCCGCGTTCAGAGGCAAGCGTTGGGTAAACAGTGGTCTCTTTCATATAAGCGATGGCGGGCAGGAGATC
>JAYEKR010000221.1:0-2252 GCA_034661115.1 Thermodesulfobacteriota bacterium
GAGATTATCTCCCGTTCGACGATCTCCGCCTTCCGTAAGGATGTGACGGCAAAATGCTATGGCGGAGATATCACACGAAAACGCAAACTGCTGGAGAAACAAAAAAAAGGCAAAAAGCGCATGAAGATGGTTGGTTCTGTCAGCATCCCACAGAGCGCATTTCTGTCAATACTGAAATCAGACACGGATTGATGTCCCCGGGCCATAACCATGACCAGCCCCAGATACCGGGGCTTTACATACACGTCCCGTTCTGCAAAAGTAGATGCGCCTACTGTGCCTTTTATTCCACAACAGACACGGATCGCATAGAGTGTTTCCTTGATGCCCTTTACCGGGAAATCGAGATCCACCGACAAACATTCAGCGCCTTTGACACCATCTATATCGGCGGGGGAACACCTTCACTCCTTGATCCATCGCAGATCGAGACCATCCTGGAGCAGGTTCACCGCTCATACAGTATCCTGCCCAAAGCAGAGATCACCATGGAGGTCAACCCGGCAGACCTGGACTATAAGGCAATGAAGGCATTAAAAAAAATGGGCATCAACCGTGTCAGCATAGGTGTTCAGTCCCTTGACGACCAAGAGTTGACCCTCCTTGGACGCAGGCACAATGCCAGGCAGGCCATGGATGCAATAGAAGACGCCTCAAAAGCCGGGTTCACGAACATCAGCATAGACCTCATCTATAATCTCCCGGGCCAGACACCCGGGACATGGCAGGATACACTCCTGGAGGCCCTTTCACTAGCCCCGTCTCACCTGTCCTGCTATGAACTGGAGATCAAACCCGACACACCCATGGGCCGCAAATACAAAAACAATGAATTTCATTTGCCCGCAGAAGAGACCCAGCGCACATTTTTTATGAAAACATCCGAGATCATGGAAAAAGCAGGATACATCCATTATGAGGTCTCAAACTTTGCATCAGGCATGGGCATGGCGTCCAGGCATAACCAGAAATACTGGGACCATACGCCCTATCTGGGTCTCGGCCCTTCAGCGCATTCCTTCAAAAAAAACCAGCGCTGGTGGAACCATGCCTCCCTTGAAGACTACCTCAAGACGATCAAAGACAAAAAACCGCCAATACAGGCCTCAGAGACCCTTGATATCGAGCAGTTGCGCATGGAAGCCCTGTTTTTAGGGCTCCGCACAAAAAAAGGCATTGACCTGGAGAGATATCACCGCCGGTACGGCTATGATCTCATAAAGGAAAAAGGCCCTGTCCTGTCAGAATTGACAGAACAGGGCCTTATCGAGATCACAGGGGGCATTGTCCGCCCTACCCGTTCCGGCATGGCAGTGGCGGACACCTTGGCGCTGATATAAACGGCATAAACGGGGTCAAGTCTTCGTTTGACTCTTGACTCTTGTTCCCGGTTTTGGGACTCCCTTTTGACCCTCCCTATTTATTTTATGCAACATTACGGGAATGCACTTGTTTATCTATACGAGGACCTATCTCTATTTGGGCAATCTTTAAGGCATAAGCTGTTTGCCTGTTAGCCCAGAATTCTGGCGTGGTGCAGAAATATCGGGCAAGACATAATGCAGTATCCGAACTGTGAATATTGAACAGAACAAGAATCACTCGCCATAATGTGTTTTTGCCCTCAGTATGAAAACTATAACCTGATCTTCGTCTATTGAGTAAACAATACGGTCTTTATAGGTCAGACGTACGGAATAATAACCTTTCAAATTGCCGAAAAGGGGTTTGCCACTATGTGGATCAATTGATATGCGGTTACGTATGATGTCTTTTGCCTTGTCTCGAAGTCCTGGTGTAAGTTTTTTGATGTCTTTGTGCGCCTGCTTAGAAAATATCACCTCATAGTTCACAGAGGTTCACCAAAAACCTCATCAAAGGTAACAGTCTGTCCTGATTTCACTTCTTTTTGAGCAAGTTCAAACCTTTCTTTGAACCCAGGTGTAGACAGAAGCTCCAAGGTCTCTACAAGGCTTTCATATTCATCTTCTGACATAAGCACAACATCTCCCTTGCTGTGATGTATGCGGTAAATTTCATGTTTTTCAGTTGCTCCTTTGACAATCTCAAAAAAATTTTTGCGGGCATCTGTTGCTGTAATCTTCGGCATACCCCCTCCTGTGTACGTTTACATGTACGCATTATAGTTCGATATTTGGAAATGTCAAACAGAGAAAAGACCTAGGGTCAAGTCTTCGTTTGACTCTTGACTCTTGTTCCCGGTTTTAGGACTCCTTTTTGGCGGTTTCCTC
>JAYEKR010000222.1:0-2232 GCA_034661115.1 Thermodesulfobacteriota bacterium
ACAGCTGCGTGTTTCCGGGCAGACCGTGGACTATGCCATTGGTTTTCTCCGTCCGGATACATCAAGGAGGAGGATATAGGTGGTTTTGGGAGCGGATCGCATAATAGAGATGATAGTAAAAGGGGTTGAGGTTGAGGACCCTGATACCGGCAGCCTCGTGAACAAGCCCCTTATCGAGCCCCTGGAAAAAGATCAGGTACAGGGTATAGAGGGAACCACGGTTGACCTGAGGCTGGGAACCATATATTCCCCGGTTGGAAAGGCCAGTCTTTTAAGGCATAGCCGTATAACCCCTGAGATAGACATGGTCCTTGACTATGAGGAATCGCCGGACGGTATATATTGTGTAAGGCCGGGTGAATACCTTCTTTTTCAGACCATCGAGACCGTCAATATGCCCCATGATCTTTTTGCATATATACGGCCCAGGACCACGCTTATACGTTCGGGTATCCCGTTGGAAACCGCGTTTATCTCCCCCAATTACCAGGGAAGACTCACGGTCGGCATGAAACACCAGGGCACACAGGACGTGGAGATACAAATGGGATTCAGGATCATGTGTATCGCCTTTTTCCCTATCGATGGAAAGGCCGTGCCTTATCGGGGTGTCTGGCAGGGTGACAGGGTTTCAACCAATGGAAAAGAGGAGAGACCGTTTTGACATATTTTAAGCAGGAGATGGAACATATAGATCGATGGCAATATCTCAGAAAAGGGCTTTTCAGAAATGAAGAACCCTTGATCAAACTCATTGGCGTGACCGCACCCAGCGAAGAGATGTGTAGGGAAGGGGTCACAACAGAGACCCTGCCCGCGTATACCGCCAGGCAGAGCCATGAGTCACAGGGCACCTATGAAGATGACCTGCACTTGAACCAGAAATTGATAAAATGGGGACATGACACCCCGCTGGAGGCGGTGCAGTTTGTATATCTGGTAACAGGGGTATCCAAGTCCCTTGCCGGACAGTGGACCAGGCACCGCCAGGGCATCGGGTGGACCTTCCGGTCGACAAGGTATGTGAAGGCATCCGAAAACACCTTTGTGTATCCTGCACTTGAATACATGGACTCCGAAAATGCGGTCAGGGAGATATACGCGGTATATGACAGGGAACACAGGCACGCCATTGATACATACGCGGCCCTTCGTGAAAAGGGTGTAAGAAACCAGGAACTCAGGCGATTGATGCCCGTGGGCTGGGCGACCTCTGCCTATGTATATACGAATGCACGGGCCCTCAGGCATTTTTTTGCTCTCCGGCTTTCCAGAGCAGCGGAATGGGAGATAAGAAGGCTTGCTTATAATATGTTCGACCAGGTGATGCAGGTGGCCCCGACGCTGTTTGAGGATATAGTACAGGGGTAATATCTCCTGAAACAGGGGGCCGTGTAAAAAGGTTTGCGCCTGATCTTTTTGTTCGGAGTTTGCTCTCTACTGTTCGGGATTTACCCATACGGGTTTTATCCCTGTTTATTGAGTTGTTACGTACGGGACAGATAAGGATCTGAGGGATTTAAAGCAAAAAAGTTCAGGGCACCCAGTCCTGAACCGGGAACAAAAGACTAAAACAATAAAGGAGAATGTGTGGAAAAGACATTGGTGCTTATAAAGCCGGATGCAATGGAACGTGGAATAGCAGGACGGATTATCTCAAGGTTTGAAGAGAAGGGGCTCAAGCTTGCAGGGATGAAGATGATGAGGACAGACGAGCGGCTCCTGGAGGAACATTATGCCCATCTCAAGGACAAGCCCTTTTTCCCCCGTATCAAGGCATTTATGACCTCGACCCCTATTATTGCAATCTGTATTGAGGGGCTGGATGCCGTGGATGTGGTAAGGAAAATCTGCGGGGTGACAAATTCAAGAGAAGCCTTGATGGGAACCATACGGGGAGACTGGGGTATGAGCATACAGTCGAACCTGGTGCATGCCTCGGACAGTAAGGAGAGCGCTGCAGTCGAGGTGTCGCGTTTTTTCTCCGACAAAGAGGTCTTTTCTTATCCAAGGATGCTGGAAGAAATCATATACGCACCTGATGAGAGATGATGAAACCCTTGACCGGCTGGCCTGCAATGACCTCCCTGTGTTGCAGAAGAAAAGGGGGTACCGTTTTTCGCTGGACGCCTATCTTTTAGCTGGTTTTGTAGACGAGACACAAGGTGCCCGTGTACTGGATTGTGGATCCGGCTGTGGTGTTATTTCCATCATGCTTGCAGGGGTCAAGGG
>JAYEKR010000223.1:0-11226 GCA_034661115.1 Thermodesulfobacteriota bacterium
GATATTGACGACTTCAAAAACTACAATGACACAAAGGGACACGAGGAGGGGAATGCACTCCTTAAGCACCTGTCACATATACTCAGACACAATACACGTAACTGTGATATCCTGGCAAGATACGGTGGAGAAGAATTCGTGATCATATTCACTGAGACCGTCATCCATGAGGCAAAGGTTGTTTCACAAAGGATATGTATAACCATAAAAGAATCCCTTGGAATAAGCGTTACCATCGGCCTGGCGAGCATGCCCGATGATACCAGTGATTATAAGGAACTCATAAAAAAGGCGGACAAGGCCATGTACTGGGGCAAGACCCACGGAAAAAATCAGACAGTCCTCTATACAGAGACCATATCCACCTGAAGGAAAAGGTCCCCGGCCTTTGCGCCCCAGTTCTTTCTCCCCTTGCCGGGGATTCTCAGCACCATGCCCTGCCTTACGTTCTCCGGGACATGTACCTTTAGCCTTTTTGAGGAAAAACCAGGCCTGTATTCAATGGTCACATACCCGCCCTTTGAGGCAAAGCTCTGCGGTATCTCGATATTCCGATGTATATCCATAACATTGTGGAAGACTGACCCGGCTCCCTGTACGGCCATACGAAAGGCGGAACGTCTCAGAATTGCACTGGGCCTTCCCCCATAGACAAGGGCCTCATAGGCAACAACCCTTCCAATACTGAGAATCTTCTGCACCCATTCATCACGTAATGGCAAATTGTTGAAAACATCCCTGTATTCAGGACGTGAGAAGATATCATCAAAGACACTCTGCTGATCAGAAAGGGGATGGCCAGTCCGGTCATAAGACCTTCTTTTCTCTGGATCAATAAGCACACCATATGCCTCTGTGATATCACGGAAACGCTCCTGGGTATCCGGGTCTGACGCATTTACATCCGGATGACACTTAAGTGCAAGTCCCCGGTATGCTTTTTTTATATCATCAAACGAGGCGTCCTTTGAAACACCGAGAATCTGATAATAGTTCATTGCCATTGTGGCAATATAGAACATGGATCCGGCCCCTGGCAAGCACACTTATCTATTCGGCCTGGATAAATTCCTCCTGGGGAAGCTCAACAGCGGTCAGGGGCCCTCCGTATATTGCACCGGTATCTATACCGATCTTGTCCGGCTTGACAAGGGGACGGGTAAAGGGGGTATGGCCGAAAATCACCTTCTTTTCAAGCCCGGTGGGGGAAAAAATAAACTCATCCCTGATCCATATCAGGGAATCTTTCCGGTTGTTCTCAGGGGGCACATGGGGGGTGATACCGGCATGCACATAGATATATTTCTCATCCTCATAATACCATCTGAGGTCTGCATAAAACCCCCTGTGGGAGAGGGGAATTCTTTTTGCCAGCTCATAATGTGAAAGGGATTTGGCGTCTTTGGCATAATCAACCATGGTCCGAATCCCTCCGTTCGCGAAAAATATGCCCTTGTTCCGGCCATGCTCCAGGTATTCGAGAAACATATCTTCGTGATTTCCTCGCAAAAAAACACAATGAATCCTGGTTGAAAGATCAATGAGAAAACCCACCACCCTGACCGGAGAATCGCCGCGGTCTATGTAATCACCCAAAAAGATCAGCGTGTCATCCTTGCCCGGGGTAATGGCGCGTATAAGGTCCTCAAGCTTTCCAATGGATCCGTGTATGTCTCCGATGGCAAAGGTCCTTGGCATACGAGACCCTTAACATATTCTGCGTGCAAACAAAAACTGTTATGCCCTATATCAGCCGTTTGAACCGCATTATATCGATTCTAAGCTCCGGGATCTTTTCCTGCGCCTTCTGGGATTCCGGTTTGCATTTCAAGGCCAGCCGGTAGGCATTGAGTGCCTCTTCCATGTCCTCCAGCCTTTTGCGCCCTGTTCTTTTTGCGGCACGGGATTCATGGGCATAGGCCTTTGTAAGTGCTACATTATAGTCCTGATATCTCTTGAGGTATCTTGCACAGGCCCTGATAATACGGTCATCATCCTTCAACCCAACCGAGGCACTGACAAACCCCTTCAGGTATCTTTTTTTTGAGTCCTTTTTGACAAGACTGGAATAAAGGCCATAGGCCTCATCATAATGCCCGAGATCAAAAGAGAGTTCAGCGGCCCTGGCAAGGGCGTCTTTGTTTTTGGGATTCAGTCGGAGCAGGTCAAGGTATCCCTTCAATGCCTTTTGTTTTTTACCGGCCTTGTCATATATGTTCGCCAGATTGTACACAAGCACGGCATCTTGAGGCGAAAGGGTTACAGCCTTTCGGTAATATTTTATCTGTTCATCCCTGTGTCCCAGTTTCCCCATTACCATGCCCAGCTTCGCATGGGCATTCGCTTCCTCAGGATAGACCCCCACATACCTTTTCAATACCCTGGACGCCTTTTTGAATGCCTTGTTTTTTATCGCGTCCTCAATAACAGGGACAAGGATCTTTTTGTTTTCTGCCGTTTCAGCAATCGAGTAATACAGATTCAGGGCCTTTTTGCTGTTTCCGCTCTGCTCATAGGTGTTGCCAAGATCAAGGATAACGGAATCATTGGCGGGATCAATGCGGATGGCATCATTGAGGTATTTTATCCTCTCCTCAAGCATACCCATCTGCCCGGCCAGGAAGGCAAGGCGACGGTATGTATTTATGGTAGCCCTGCCCTTGTCCACGATTTTCCTGCTCTCCTTATAGGCATCCTCGTAAAGGCCGAGTTTGATATAGTATCTCGACAGGGCAGCCATGGCACTGACATTGTCCGGATCCGCCTCCACAATGGGTCTATAGAGGGTCACAAGGGCATTATAATCCCCCTTGTTCTTCAGTCGCCGGGTAAGATCTTCCAGGAAAAAATCATCCTCCTTGAAACTGGCATGGGCATTGAGCAGAATGGCGATCTTTTCGTCCTCGTCTTTTGTCTCCTCGATACGTTTTATAAAATCCTCACGGTTCAGGTGAATCACCAGGGGTACCTTTGCGATCTCATGACCAATATAACAGATATCAATGGGTATGGAATCTATGCCCGCGTCTATCATCTGCTTTCGGATGGCAGAGCCTGCAATGGGTTCATTGAGATCGTTGGACTCGCCGAAAATAGGGATGTCTGCGGTCAGGTATGATTCAAAAAAGGTATTGGCCCGTATCTTTGTAATCATGATCGTCTCATCACCCTTTATCTCCAGAACCTCCCCTGCCTTGATATTGCGGGATTCCCTGTCCACGTCGACCTGGATGGAGATAAACCTCGGTGGCTTTCTGAACATGAAAGATATGGTGGCCTCGCGAAAAAGCCCGACTCTCCCCCCTGTTGGAACGCTCAAAAACAGAGCTGCTCCTATAACAAAGACAAGAAGAATGCCGACCAGAACATTGCCCCTATGGTTCATACAACCCCTTTCTGCTTATATTTTCCCATATGTTTTCCCTATATAGGTATATTTGTGCTTTGTAAAGCAATCCAATACAAAATGTAACCGGGACATCCCCGTATAAATACGTCAACTTTTCAGCAAGGTCCTTATAAAAAAGGCTTTACTCAAAGACCGAACTATGGCATTGAATAAACCCTGTTTATGGAGAGATGGCCGAGTGGCTTAAGGCGTTCGCCTGCTAAGCGAGTGTGGGGTTTATAGCTCCACCGAGGGTTCAAATCCCTCTCTCTCCGCCATAACCTTGCTGTAGAAATGCCTGACCCTTAGTCTCATTAAAGGACAAACAACCTTCATTCAGACCTGAACAATCAGGATCACTGTCTTTTTTGTCTTCAATCCTCAGGGGCATGCCCGTGCATCGTAATCCTTACCCTCTGGATATGGTTACCCATCATGCGCTCAATCTTTATGGCCATTACGTCATCCCACACCACCTCTTCCCCTGCCTTGGGTATCCGGTCGAGTATCCCATAGATAAGACCGGAAAGCGTGTCATATTCCTCGGAAAATGCCACATCCATATACCTGGAAAGGTCTCTGAGGCTTATGTTGCCACGCACAAGGAAGCTATCCGTCCCCACAGGGATAATCGCGGTATAGGCATCATCGTGTTCGTCAATGATCTCGCCTGTGATCTCCTCAATAACATCCTCCAGGGTTATGGCACCCTTGAGCGTGCCGTATTCATCCACCACAAAGGCCATGTGCATATGCATCTTCTGAAAATCCATGAGCTGGGAAAGTATGGGCTTTGTCTCGGGCACAAACCTGGCCTCCCTGATCAGGCCTTCCACCCGGAAATCATGCCTTTTGTCTATCATCTTCCACATATCCCGGATATGTATATATCCCAGTATATTCTCCTGGTTATCCTTAAAAATAGGGTACCGACTGAAATTCTGTGTCTTTATCACCTCAATCATCTCATCAAATGAAGTCTTCAATGGGATAAGCACCATCTCGTTAAGGGGAATCATGACCTTTTTGACCGGCACTGAATCCATATCCATGATGGCGATAAGCATCCGGGCCTTTGGCTCGGCAATAAACCCCTCCTTATGACCCATGGAAATCGCAGACCCGACATCCTCTTCAGTCAATGTATCCTCCCTGTCCATACTTACGCCAAAGATGGACAATAAACCCCTGGAGACAAAATTGAGCAGACGGGCAAAGGGGCGCAGTACCCCGATGAGCCATTGTATAGGCCTGGACACAAACATGGATATTTCATCCGCATGGTACGCGGCCATGGTCTTGGGGGTAATTTCGGCAAAGATAAGAAGGATGATGGTCATGGCAATGGTGGAATAAACAATGCCCTTTTCTCCAAACATAGAGATAAACAGGGCTGTTGCCATGGCAGAGGCCAATACATTGATAAAGTTGTTTCCCATGAGAATCGTACTGATAAGACTCTCCGGATCATCAAGGATTTTATTCACACGTGTGGCATCCGGTTTTCCCTTATCGGAAAGATGCCGGATACGAAAACGGTTGACCCGCATGAAAGCGGTCTCTGAACCGGAGAAAAAGGCAGAGATAATCACAATAAAGAACAGGAATACAAGATAAATAGATTCTCTAGTATCCAACATCATATATTCAGGCATCAAAGAACAGGAGCTGTCTTGCCCCTGCCTGTCTTGTCTCTTTATGCAATGCACACAGGTCCCTGGATACAAACGATGCATACCCGGAATCCGGTCCGCCTTTGGGGACAAGGTAAAGGATATCCAAAGGCCTTGTCATGGCCACATAAAAGAGGTTTTTTTCCTGCTGCGCATCAAACCCTTCCAAAGGAAAGGTCCCGGTTATAAACACGCATTTGAACTCCAGGCCCTTGGCCGCGTGTGCTGTTATCACACGAACACCCTGCCCCAGCACCTCCTGATCACCGGAGAGCCTCAAAAACCTGATAAAACCAGGGAGATTTGCCCCGAAGGTCCGGGCATAGTGATAAAACAGGTGTTTGCTGTCCAGGGAAGAAAGCCGGAACAGACCGCAGGTCTCAATGGCATCTATCCTGTCAACTATACTGCCTGAAAGTGATTCAACAAGGCTGTATGCCTTCTGCAAACTCTCCTGCACTCCATTTCCTGCCCCAAGACCCCTGGAAATACGTTCACGCCCCTTTTCCCCCAACCCCTTTAGATATAAAGAAAGATCACCCTTTTGAAGGATATCCAATCTTTCCGAAACACCCCGGATACTGGCCAAAGGGACGGCATATGCCGAATCAAAGGGGATGGATGCCCTTGAAAGTGCATCCATGACCGGCCGGGCCTGTGATCGTGTCCTTACGATCACAGCTATATCACAGGGGGCGTATTCCCCCTTTGACCCTGAAAGCCCAATGGAGGTCATGCCGCCGCAAAGGCCTTCGATCTCTGAAGCGATAAATTCACCAGGATACAGGGAATCCACAAGGCATATGGGTGTCCCCTGCCTGGGGCTCGATATACACCTGTCTCCGATAAACCCATTGGCAGCAGATGCATTGACATGGCTGAGACGATAGCTTGTCTGGAGTGCCAGTGTCTTCACCCCGCTGAACCCCCTTCTGAATGTATCAAAGGCCTTTGGGCTGGAGCCGCGAAAGGCATAGATCGACTGGTTGGGATCACCGATCACCATAACCTCACCTTTAAGCCCCTTGAGAAGGGCATATCCTGCAGGATTGATGTCCTGGAATTCATCCACCATCACATATGTCCAGGCGGGCCTGAATTCACCAGTTCTCAATAGATCTGTTGCCTTGAGGATCAGTCCCTCATAGGGATAGACCCCCTCTCCTTCCAGGCTGTCCATGATCCGCGTTTGGCTATCATCCAGCTCGCAAAGCGTGCTCAGGGCATAAACAAGGTCCCGGACAAAACCCTTTGCATCCTCCATACCCATGGCATCTGCCCTTTGCACAAGGATATCCTCATCCGCGACATCAAAGGCCAGGCCGCATTTGTCCATGATCATGGCGGAAAGGGCATGAAATGTATATACATCCACGCCCTTGTCTCCAAGCCGATCCCTTATCTCTTTGGCGGCCTTTGTAGTAAAGGTGATGGCAAGGCAAGATTCACCCGCATCACGCCTGAGCCGTTTGATCCTCTCGACAAGGACCCTGGTCTTGCCTGTCCCGGGGCCTGCCTTTACAATGAGATTTCCCCGGTCAAAGGCTATGGCCTCGGCCTGGGCAGCATTAAATGAGCTAAAAGCAGGCACCTGCTCACAAGCCACTGGAACAGGTATTTTCTTTTGCCTGCTGCGCTTTTTCGCGGACCTTCCCAGGGACCCGATCCGGTCCATACTAGAAAGAAGCCC
This sequence comes from Thermodesulfobacteriota bacterium, assembly GCA_034661115.1. Taxonomy (GTDB): domain Bacteria; phylum Desulfobacterota; class Desulfomonilia; order UBA1062; family UBA1062; genus JAYEKR01. Next base: position 6,752 of record JAYEKR010000223.1, read on the forward strand.
GGTTTCATCATCTCTAAGGACCCGGACCCTGCCGAACTCACCATCAAACCCTGAGACCTTGTGGACCTTTCCTTCGCGCATATGTGAGATGCCGAGGCTCAAAAGCTCAGAACCCCGCGAGGCAATCTCTGAGAGGTCCTCGTCCAGCAACAAGGAGAGTTCACTGCCGAACTCCCTTATCAAGGTATCATAGGCCTGCTTCACGCGTTTTGATCCGCTTCCCACATGCATGATCTCCCCTAGTATCTCCGGCAGGGGGGTTAGAGAATAAAAGGGGTTTGCCGTCTTCGGCATTCGCCCCTCATCACGGTCAGCCAGCTTCATCACACGGTTTAACACGCCGACCGTGACAGGCCTGTTGCATACAGGGCATATACCTCCAAGCGCCTTTGTCTCCTGTGGAGTGAGCACCACTGCGCATTTACGGTGTCCATCCAGGTGATATTTCCCCTCCTGTGGGAAAAACTCCACTGTACCTTCGAGCCCCTTGCCGGTCTTCATGGCATCTATCATGGAATAATAATCAAAGGGTGCATCAAAGATAGTGGCCTCTCTTGCAATCTTTGCGCTTGAATGTGCATCCGAATTTGATACAAGCCGGTACCGGTCCAGACTGCTCACCATCCAGTTCATGGGCGGATCCGAAGACAGGCCCGTTTCCAGGGCAAATATGTGGGGCTCCAGGTCAAGATAGCACTCGGCAATAGAGTCAAACCCGGATTTGGAGCCAAGGGCAGAAAACCATGGGGTCCAAATATGCGCGGGTATAATGTAGGCATCATCACCAGCCTCCAGCACGATCTCAAGCAGGTTCCTCGAGGTGATGCCCAAAATGGGCCGTCCGTCAGATACAATATTACCTATGGCAGCCAAAGATGCGCTTATCTTTTCAACTGTCGAAAAATCAGGGGCCAGCAGCAGGTGGTGCACCTTGCGCACTTGGCCGTCCTGTTTGTATATGGTACTGATCTCGCTGGTCAATACAAAACGTACACCCGTATCCATCTGTCTCAAACGATAGAATCCGGGCTGGTCCTCAACAAGGTTCTCCCTGAGTTCGCTTATCCATGCAGGGTGGGTGAAATCACCGGTCCCCAGCACATTGATACCCTTGGTCTGCGCCCCGAGGCAGAGTTCCTGGATGGTCAAATACTTGCTTGTGGCCCTTGAAAATCTCGAATGGATATGCAGATCAGCAAAAAATCTCATTTAATGTCTTCTTGTTCTCTCCCCTGTATTCTGTTATCCCGGCATAATTATGAAGATGAAAAAAATACCTGTTTTCATCCTTTGCATCCTGTGTTTTCTATCATGTTCTAAAGACAATAACAAGGACATGACTGTCGCAAAAACGGTACCCATGACACCCGTGTACGGGGATGTACTGGTTGAGGCCTCCATTGGTGATGCATCAAACCTGGTACCCATGCTGTCGTCAGACTCCGCATCCCACGAAATCGCGGGCTACATATACAACGGCCTGGTAAAATACGATAAAGATTACACGATTACAGGCGACCTTGCCGAATCATGGACAATAGAAAAAAACGGCCGTGTCCTGCGGTTTCACCTGAAAAAAGGTGTGAAGTGGCAGGACAATGAACCCTTTACAGCAAAAGATGTCATGTACACATACAAGACCATCTGCGACCCCCAGACACCGACCGCCTATGCCGGCCGCTACCGCATGGTGAGCTCTGCGCGTATCATTGATGACCACACCATCGAGTTTGAATATGAAGAGCCCTTTGTCCCTGCACTCATAAGCTGGTCCCTGGCAATCATGCCCGCGCATCTTTTAAAGGGAAAAAAGATACAGGACTCCACCCTTACCAGGTCACCGGTCGGGACAGGCCCATTTTGTTTCAAGAAGTGGGATACCGGCGCCAGGATCGTGCTTGAGGCCAATAAGGGGTATTTTGACGGCAGGCCCCGCATCTCAGGGATTGTATACCGGGTCATACCGGACCAGACAACGCAGTTCATGGAACTCAAGGCAGGGAACATAGACATCATGGGGCTTTCGCCCCTGCAGTATCTCAGGCAGACCCGGACAAAGGCATTTAACCAAATGTACAATAAATACAAATACCTGTCTGATGGCTACACCTACCTGGGTTTTAACCTGAACCGCCCCCCTTTTGACGATGTACGCGTGCGCCAGGCCATCTCATATGCAATCGACAAGGATGAAATCATCAAGGGAGTGCTCATGGGGCTCGGCCAAAAGGCGACAGGCCCATACAAACCGCATACTCTCTGGTATAATCCAAAGGTAAGGCTTTACCCCTATAACCCTGAAAAAGCGCTGAGCATGCTCAATAATGCAGGATATAAGGACCATGACCACGACGGGATCCTCGATAAAGAGGGCCAGGCCCTGGAGTTTACCCTCCTTACCAACCAGGGCAATCCCTTGAGGGCAAAAACCGCGCAGATCATCCAGCAGAGACTCAAGGTCATAGGCATAGAGGTACATATCCGCATCATAGAATGGACTGTCTTTATCAAGGAATACATCAATAAAGGAAGGTTCGATGCGATTATCCTCGGATGGAATATCCTGCAGGACCCGGATCTCTACTCTGTATGGCATTCATCCAATGCAGTCAAAAGCGGGCTGAACTTTGTGGGATACAAAAACCGCGAGGTAGACAATCTGCTGGAACAGGGCAGAAAGACCTTTGATCGAAAAAAAAGAAAGGCATGTTATGACCGCATCCAGGTCATCCTGGCCGAGGAACAACCCTATGTCTTTTTGTATTGCCCCTACAACCTGCCCGCGGTCAGCTCGCGCTTTATGGGGATCGAACCGGCGCCTGCAGGCATCACCTATAACCTCGATGACTGGTATGTACCCAAGGCCCTGCAGAAATACAAGGTGGTCCCATAAAAACAGATAAGGGCCTCCCTGCCCAATACCGGCAGGACAGCCCTTATTATTTAATCTCTAAAAATCCAGATCGATAAAAGAGCCAGATCGATAAAAGACAGTGATGCCGGATCAGTATACACATGTGTCTCAGATGTACCGCCTGCAGAGGCCATGTTATCCAACAGGGCCTCGCACGTGGTATCCGGGTCTGCAGGGACAAAGCCCGCTACTTCATCTCTTCCATGATCGCAGTGATAACGGTTTCTGCGATATATGCATAAAGGTCCTCAAAGGTCTCGTCCTTGAATACTGTATTTTCGAGTTTTCTCAGGGCCAGAATCCCCTGCAGGCCCGACCAGAATACAATGGAAAGCCTTTTCAGTCTCGCTTTGTCCGTCTGTCGGGTCGGTGCCATGTCAAGGAGCACTGACTGAACAAGCCCCAGGATCTTCTGGCCATGCTCATCTATGCGTCTTTTGAGCTGCAACGGAAAAATAACCTTGGGGGCGGAAAGGAAATAATTAAAGATATCATAGTAATCCTTGTATTCCTCGCTGAAATTCAGATAGGCCATGGCGATTTGCCTAAGGCTTTCACGGGTATCCGAGACGCCCCTTGATGCCCCCTGTATCTTTTCAAAGAGGAGATCCAGTCCTTCTTCCTGGAGGGATGCAAAGATCTCTTTTTTGTTTTTGAAATACAGGTACAGGGTCCCGATACTCAACTCCGCGTCCTTGGCTATATGATTCATGGATACGGCATTAATACCCTCTTCAAAAAGCAGGTTTCTTGCTGTATCAAGGATAAGCTGCCTCCTTGTCTCCTTTTCCCTCTGTCTTCTTTCCACTAAACCCATGCCTTTATTCTCTCTCCAATCGTGAACCTGAGTAGTTGCTATCCTCTATTATGCCAAGCCTTTTCAATGTCTCGGGCAAAGGGATGCCTTTGGTGTCCCATCCCCTTTTTCTGTAATACCTATCAAGCAAATCAGTCAACCTCTCAGGGGGGCAGAATTTTCCCTTTGATGGACCGTCAATAACAGGCTCATTCATCACACGCCAGGGGAGAGAATCCTTGTTACGGCCTGCACCCCTGGAACAATTGATCCACCTTTCAAGGTTATATACCCTCTGTGCAATAAGATCGAGCTCTTCGATGTCCATGTCCCATCCAGTGACATACCGGATCAGGGGTATGTAGGCATCATTCAGGGCCGTTCCCAGTGCCCTTTCCTGGATAAAACGGCACATGACCAGACAATCGCCTATCACGGTATTGTTCTGGCTTTCTATGCAGTAATCCACCTGGGCATCCATTGCCATGGGGGCATCCGAATACAGGGGCCTGGCGTCATGATGGCTGCCGCCGCGGGTCGCAGTGGCATAGGCCAGGCCCATGGTATCGATAGCGCGTGCAGAATGGCCGGGTATCTCAAGCCCCTTTGAGGTGTAGAGCAGCCGGGAGGAATCACGACCGAGCTCCTGGCTAAGGGCCTGAGACCCCATGGCCAGCATCTCGCCTATGTGCCCCTTTTTCACGGCTGCCATTTTTACCAGGTCCGAGAGCATGGCCATATCGCCGAAACATATCTCCCTTTCCA
>JAYEKR010000224.1:0-2211 GCA_034661115.1 Thermodesulfobacteriota bacterium
TCCTACCTGTTTTCCACCATTGCAGAGAAAATCAGTGCATTTGAGAAAAAACACCCGGAAAAACAGATCATAAAGCTGGGCATAGGTGATGTAACCATGCCCCTTCCGCAGGCATGTATAAAGGCATTCCACCGCGGGGTCGATGAAATGGCAGAAGAGGCCACCTTCCGTGGATACGGCCCGGAACAGGGCTATGGTTTTCTGCGCGAACGCATTGCAGAAACAGGGTTTATCCAGCAAGGTGCAGATATCCATGCAGACGAGATCTTTATCAGTGACGGCGCCAAATGCGACACAGGAAACCTGCAGGAACTCTTTGATACTAATATCACGGTTGCCATCCCTGACCCGGTATATCCTGTATATCTCGACACCAATATCATGGCAGGAAGGAGCGGGGAGCTAAAAGACCAGCGCTATGAAAGAATAGTCTATCTGGATGCCACACAAGAAAACGGGTTTGTACCAAAATTGCCGGATACAAAGGTCGACCTTATCTACCTGTGTTTTCCAAACAACCCGACCGGTGCCACCATCACGACAGAGGAACTCAAAAAATGGGTGGATTATGCCATGGATAACAAGGCCCTTATCATCTATGACGCGGCATACGAGGCCTTTATCCAGGACAAAGACCTCCCCAGGTCCATCTATGAGATAGAAGGGGCCCAAAAGGTGGCCATTGAATCCAGGAGTTTTTCAAAAACAGCAGGGTTCACGGGCACGAGGTGTGCGTACACAGTGGTCCCGAAGGCCTGCATGGCCTATGACCACGCAGGGAACACACATAGCCTGCATGATATGTGGAAACGCAGACAGTCAACCAAGTTCAACGGCGTATCATATCCTGTACAAATGGCGGCTGCAGCGGCCTGTTCCGACGAGGGCAGACAGGAGATCCAAGGCCTGGTCAGCTATTACCTCAAAAACGCCGAAATTATCCGTTCTCAGATGCAGTCCCTTGGCCTGGAATGCACGGGCGGAGAAAACTCGCCATATATCTGGGTGGCATCAGACATGGACTCCTGGGGATTCTTTGACCTGCTCCTGGAAAAGGCAGGCGTGGTCACCACCCCTGGCGTGGGTTTTGGAAAATGCGGACAGGGATACATACGCATCAGTGCCTTTAACCACAGGGAGAAGGTCATGGATGCCATTTCACGGATAAAAAAGGCGCTCGCATGATACAGGGTGCCGGGTAAAAACCCCGACAATGCAAATCGAGATCCTGTCTACGGAATCCCTTGGCACAAGGGGACTTTGCTGCCTGGTGAAGACACCGGATCGCAATATCCTGATCGATCCGGGAATAGCACTTGGGTACATGCGTAACAATCTCATGCCCCATCCCTTTCAGATAGGTGTGGGCGCCAGACGCAGGTCAGCGATCATATCCGCATTAACCGGGGCCACGGACATTGTCATCAGCCATTTTCACGGCGATCACATACCCCTTGAAAAGGCGAATCCATACCAGCTTGCCCTGGACCCGATCAGGGGGATCCTTGACCAGAAGACCCTGTGGATGCCCCCGCGGGATGACCTGAGTGACCGCATGCGATCCAGGCAGGATGCAATCATTGGTATAAATACAAAACCCGGAGACTCATTCGAAACCATTTATAGAGGATCAAAACCAAGTATACTTGTACGCCATAGCAAAAACAAAGATGGATCAATACAGACACACCCAAAAAACCATGCGCAGTATAAAAGGGACAATGCCCTGATCTTCTCTCCCCCCATGCCGCATGGGTCACGAAAAGGCACCCTGGGCAAGGTCATAATGACACGCATACAGGATAACAGGGATGTCTTTGTGCATGCGTCTGACATACAGCTCCTCGATGATACGGCAATATCCGTGATCCTTGAGTGGGAACCAGACATTGTGATTGTCTCCGGACCGCCCCTATACCTGGACCAGCTGACTTCCATAGAAAGACAAACAGCATGGGAAAACGCATTGCGCCTTGTAAACGGGGTAGAAACCACGATCATCGACCACCACCTCCTTAGATCCATCCAGGGCGTCAAATGGCTCAAACAACTGGATAGCACCACAATGAACCACGTGATCTGCAGCGCAGACTATATGGGACAAAAAAAACACCTGCTCGAAGCCAGAAGAAAAGAGCTCTACCATGACATGCCCGTGCCGGACGGCTGGCACAAGGCGTATGAAAGAGGCAGGGCAGACCTTGACGGATA